>CAKKQI010000089.1:10207-10462 GCA_919901895.1 Candidatus Brocadiaceae bacterium
CGACAGCCCCGCTAATAGCGGGGTAAACTCCGTCCCGCCCCAAGCGGGAGAGTCCCGACCTAATCAGGACGACTTAGATGACAAACTTTTGATTGTTACTTCGGACCGTCTTTCAGCTTTTGATGTCGTTCTGCCGGACGGTATTCCGTTTAAAGGAAAAGTATTAACGGCCCTTTCCGTCTTCTGGTTTGACTTTCTTAAAGATATTACGCCCACGCATTTGCTTACAGATGATTTTAATAAAATTGCGGAACA
>CAKKQI010000090.1 GCA_919901895.1 Candidatus Brocadiaceae bacterium
GGTTCAATGTTTAAGATTAAAGGGGCTAACCCGGTGGCGACATTGGGCGGCCGGCTTGTCGGAGTTATTTTGGTTTTTAGATACTCCTGATACATAGAAAATGTTTCACGCTTGCCCCCGCCCATGGCTTCCCATTTGTCCCAGAATTTGGCGTCCGGGCACCAGGCCATCAGGAAACCGGCCGTTCCACCTAAAAACAATAAAAGAGCCGCCATAATTAATAACAGACTGTTTTTTTTCATATTTTATGCAGCCTATAAAAATTTTTATTCATATAGACAGTGCCCCTATTTTTTATTAATGTAAATAATCAGATAAGATATTTTTTAGTTTTTTCCGGGCATAAAAAAGCCGCCAGCGCACGGTTGCTTCAGGACGATTAATAATCCGCGAGATTTCCTGGTGCGATAATCCTTCTAGATGTAAGGTCATAATTATCTTCTGAGATTCAGGCAATGTCTCCAATGCTTCCGCTACTCGCTTTTGAAGATCATTCAACCCTATCTCGCTATCGGTTGAATGGGCCGGGGTCATTGCTTCATTTTCTATTAAGGGTATTCTTTTTTTTTCTTCTTTGGACCGCCGCCGGAAAAAATCCACACACAGGTGCTTCGCAATCTGATAAAACCAGGCCCGGAAGTTAGTACCTACTTTAAAAGAATCAATGTGTTTAAAGGCCGAGAGGAATACGAGTTGAGAAAGGTCATCCGCATCGGCCTGGTGGTGAACCATCCGATAGATAAAGCGATATATCGGTCTTTTATATAAATGGATTAACTTCTCCCAAGCATCTAAGTCCTTTCGGCCGGCCTGCTGGATCAGCAAATCTTCATTCATTACAATATCCGGTTCTCTCTAGTATAACGAAAGAGAATTAACAATGTTTGATGAAAAAATAAAAGTTTTCGCAATTTTTTATTAATAATCAGGGTGTCCAAAAGCCAGGCGTTTATTTATTCAACAGTGTCATCGGTGTCATGCTGAATTCCGAAACTGTCATGCCGAACTTGTTTCGGCATCTGTTCGGGGCAAGCCCGTTTCAGCATCTCATTTAGACCCTGCCCCTACGGGATCCCGTTAGGGAAAACGAGTTCTCCGAAGCCCCGATGACCATCGGGGTTCGGAGTCCATCGGACAGGGTGACAAGAATAGGACTTTTTGGATACTCTGTAATTGTATTTCTAACAGAACATCTTAATCGATCGCCGCCGGCTCTATGATATAAGAGGGTTAACAGAAGTGATTATCCTGAGCAAGAAGATTACTTTTTAACCAGGTTTCTAGCCAGTTGTTTCATCAGGATAATTTTTCGTCCGCCCTGGCTGAAACTAACCTCGTTCACACATTTTCTAATCAGGCCAATGCCCAAACCGCCGATTTCACCTTTACGGGCTTTTTGCATTAATACCTCAGGATAAAATTGCTCCATCGGCTTATTAAGATAGGACTGGTGGTCAAAACCGTCTCCTTCGTCCATAATACTGCAGCAGATTTGGTCGGGAGTAATGTAACATTCAATATGGATAAATTTTTGCCGGTCAAGCTTATTACCGTGCGTAATGGCATTATCCAGGGCTTCGCCGAGGGCAATAATAAATTCATTCCGGTCTTCTTTGTCCAGAACCACCATATCCATTAATTCTTCAATAATATCAAAAATCTTATGCGTGTATTCCGGGCTGGTGGAAAATTTTATTTTTAATTCCTGCTGTTGTTCATGGCTGGACATAATTTATTTTCCTTTCTAAATCGCTTTCAGCTATCAGCATCATTAAACTCATTTTTAAAAAATAGTCAAGAAAAATCTAACCACCGATTACACAGATTAGAACGGATTACACAGATTAAATTTTATCAGGTTAATCCGCTTAATCAGCGAACATACAATTTCCTATTCGCCCCGTCCCGCCGTGGCGGGAGCGGGGACGAGTCTCCGCCGAAGGACGGATCAGCCTCTGGCTGAAGTCCTGAGGCTGAAATCAGTCCTCTGGCTGATGCGATCAAGATAAAAATAACTGTTTTTTTATCAAAGGGGTTCTGGTATAATTATTATCGGCATGAGAATACTCGGTCTTGATTACGGAAGCAAAAGAATCGGTGTTGCCATCAGTGACGAACTGGGTTTGATGGCCCACGGGCATGGTATTATCAATAATACCGGTCCGGAGGAAACCATTAATCAGATTCAAGCACTCCTGACGCAGGAAAAAATTTCACAAATAGTAGTCGGCTTGCCGAAAACGTTAAACAACACTATCGGTCCCAAGGCGCAGGAAGTATTAAAATTTGTTGAAGAATTAAAAACAGCCGTTAAGGTGCCGGTGTTTACCTGGGATGAACGGCTGACCACCTTTGAGGCGGAAATATTGTTACGTGAGATGAATCTGTCCCGCCGGCGGAAAAGAAAACAGGTGAACGTGGTCGCCGCCCAGTTAATCCTGCAGGGTTATATGGATGCGACAAAAAAAAAGGGGGATTGCAATGATTAAAAAAATAGGTAATTATTGAGATGACTGAAAGTTGCTCAGGAAAAGAAGGACGCAATGCCTATTGCATCAGGTGGAGCGCCTGGTTAGGCATCTAAAATCTCTTTTACTTCTTTTACCAGAATCGGTAAATGATTTTCAACCGCTTTCCAAACAATCATCTCGTCGATAATATCATAACCGTGTATTAAAATATTTCTGAATCCTATGATACGATGACACTCTGAAACCTTTTCCGTGAATTCTTCATTAATTTGCTTAATCCTGTTAAGCGCTTCTCCGATGATCTCAAAATCCCTCTCAACCGCTCGTTGTGTAACCGGACTGTTTTGATATGCCTTGAAGTTCATCTCGTGAGTAAAATTTTGTATCTCTGCTGCTGCCTGGAGAATATCAACAAGGTTTTTTCTTATCTCATCGTTCATAAACAATAGTTCTTGTCTTCTCAACCGCTTCCCTGAACACAGGGTTTCTGAATGGTTTATCTACAACAAGATCAACTGCCCGTCCAAATATTTTCTCCAGATGTTCTTTTAATTCAAAATATTTGTCAAAAAGGTCAACGGTTTCATCCGAATCAAAGACTACTAGTATGTCAACATCACTGTTTGGTGAAAAATTTTGAGTCAAAGCCGATCCATAAAAACCGAGTCGTTTTACTGGTAATAATCTACAAATACGTTCAATTTCTGGTTTGAGCTTTTTCAAGTCAATCATAGAAACATTATTACTTATTATTGAGAATTATTCAATATTTTTTCATCAATTTCTTAAATTCAGCCAACGGGTAAGTATTTAAAACATCTTTTTTAGTCAGCCCACCCCGGCGCGCCGTCGCAATCCCCAGCCTGATAAAATCCAGCATCTCCAGCCGGTGTGAATCCGTGCTGATGACAAATCGCGCCCCTAACTCTTTAGCCCGCTTGATCTGAAGATCGTTCAAATCCAGCCGGTCCGGAAAGGAATTTATTTCCAGGGCCGTGCCGGTCTGGGCCGCCTTTTTGAATATTTTCTCCAGATCTAATCCGGCATAACCCTCCCGCTGGCCAATCAGCCGGCCGGTCGGATGTCCGATAACGTTGACATAAGGATGGTCCATCGCCCGGAGAATCCGTTCAGTCGCTTCGTGCTGAAACCCGCTGTGAATGGAAGCCACGACCAGGTCTAATTGTTTTAAAACGTCTTCCGGAAAGTCAACCTGCCCGTCTTTTAAAATATCAACCTCTGTTCCACCCAGAACGGTAATATCTTTTATTTTTTTATTAACCAGTTTGATTTCTTCGGCTTGTTTAATCAATTGAGCGGGCGATAACCCGCGGGCATAAGAAGCCGAACGGGAATGGTCGGTAATGGCAATATATTCATAATTATATTTCCGGGCCGCCCGGGCAATGGCTTCAATGGTATTAAAACCATCTGAATAATGGGAATGAACATGGCTGTCACCTTTAATATCATTGTATTGAATCAAGGCCGGTAATTTATTTTTCCGGGCCAGTTCTATCTCGCCCCGGTCTTCGCGCAGTTCGGGTGGTATCCAAGGCAATCCCATCGTCCGGTAGATTTCTTCTTCGGTTAGTCCGGCGATCTTTTTCGCTCCGCTGAAAAGACCGGATGCATTAATTTTCAAGCCCTGGCTTTTCGCCAGGCCGCGCAATTTGATATTATGGGCTTTGGAGCCGGTAAAATATAAAAGGGCCGCCCCGAAAGAATCCGGTTCCACCACCCGCAGGTCAACCTGATGGTCTCCGCCTGAGGCGGAAGATAAAAGAACCGAGGCCTTGGTTGTTCCGGCCGCCAGAATTTCTTTAACCTGAGGTAGCCGGGTAAAGATTTCAATGATTTCCCGGTAAGAATCGCCCGTAGCTAAAATATCTAAATCACCGATGGTTTCCTGCATCCGGCGTAATGAACCGGCCGGGATAATCCGGATTTTGTTTAGCCCGTAAATGCACCTCTTAATAGAAAGTTTTTCCCGAAGCGACTGGATAATTTCTTCCACCAGCGGCAGGGCGGTGCCCAACAGCAACCGTCCCCGATAGCCATCGGGGCTGAAAATCGCAATCCCGCGGGCAATAATATCCACTTTTCTCTCGCCCATTCCTGGTAATCGCGCCAGCCGGCCGTTGTCAATAACTTTTTTTAAATTATCCAGGTTTTTAACTTTGAGTTTTTCATAAGCCAGTCGTAATGTTTTTGGACCAACCCCTTGGATTTTCAAAAGGTTTAAAAAACCCGGCGGGATACCCCGGGTGGCTTCGGCTAATTTTTTAACCTGGCTGGTTTTAAAATACTCGGCGATTTTAAGAGACATCCCGGCCCCGATGCCCGGGATTTCCTGCAATTTATCCTGTTCGTAAAATGATTTCAAATTAAGCGAAGAATCCAAAATTGTTCGGGCGGCCCGGCGGTAGGCGTTGACCCGAAACGTATTTTCATTCTTAAATTCCAGCGCATCGGCAATCCGGGAAAAAATTTCCGCGATTTCTTTATTTTGATCAGACATAAACTCATTTACAATTTGTGTAAGAATTTATATTTCAGGAACCATATTTATAGCTTTGAAATTATAAAAGAAATAGAAGGTAGATAAAAAAGGAGTCTTCCTGTCAATCAGCGTTTAGTGGCGACGCTGACCTCAGCGCACAAAATCGGTGGTATCAACCCACCGCCTAAAGAAAGGGGATAAGCCGTATCGCCGACATCAACTACATTCTTTAGGGTCTGATAAATATTGCCGGCGATCATAGCATCTTTCACCCGCCCGATTATTTCACCGTTCTCAACATACATACCGGGGCAGACCCCCACGGAATAATCACCATTGGGTATATTCCCGCTGTGACCGCCGAGCGCACCTTCAAGAATAATGCCGCGGTCAATTGACTTAATCAGTTGGGCTAATGATTTCTGACCCGCTTTGATATTAAGATAGGCAAGAAAAGGAGTTGGTTTTACTTTAAGCGAATCTCCCCCCCACATATTTATTTTATATCCATGACCGGTCGGTTTTGTCTTTAACTTGCCGGCATAATTCAAGTCGTAGTAAAAGTTTTTTAAGACACCGTTTTCCACCACCGGAAAAAATTGCGTCGGGACTCCTTCATCATCAAACGGCCGGGCCGCCGGGTATCGGTCGTTTAAGGGGTCGTCATAAACGGTTATTTTATCAGACCATATTTTCTCGCCCATTTTATCTGCAATGGGCGATATTTTCTCATAGATACTTTTACCGCTGGTCCCGCTCAGGATACGCCCGGTAAACGTAAACAGACTATAAGGCATAAACAGCACCTTCATTTTACCGCCTTCGGGTGTTACTACTTTTGACGATAGGTTATAAAGACTGATTATTTCTTTGATGAGATTATCAGGCATCGGTTCAAACTTCTTGCTTATAAAAACCCGGATAATCCCGGCGGCTGAACCCGGAAATATTACATTACCGGTCATATAATATCCGGTATTTTTAAAAGAGATATCCGTTCCGGCCGTGTTAATAATACGAGTTTGGTCAATCGCGGTACCGGACTGCATCATAATTTCACCGTTAGCGCTGGACTTTAACAATTCGCAAACCCGGCTACATTCCTCAACCAGTTTAGTATTGGCTATTTCCTCAAGAGATGTGTCGTAGGTATCAAGTTGGATGGTTTTTGTCGTTAAAGGGAAATCATAATTTGCTGCTACTCCGCCTTTGAGTGAGTCCAAAGCGTTCTGGATAAGTTCTTCACGGTTCTGGATATTCTTGGTGTAGGCAAATCCAAGTTTATTGTCTTTAATTATCCGCAAACTTAGACCGGACTGGAAGTTGGTCTCAATATCGTGTAGTTTGGCATTTTCAAAGGAGACGGAATTAATATTATGCTGGAGCGAATAGACTTCAGCTTTATCACAAGACTTTTTGGCCAGTTCCATTAATTTTTCCATTATACTCCCCCTACGACCAGTTTATTAACGAGGATATGGGGACCGCCGTGGCAGGAGCGGATATTCATCTGCCCTTTTCCGCATCCGCCGGTTTTACCCAGGACCAATTCATTCCCGACGGCGGCAATATCTTTAAGGGTCTGGTAGAGATTGCCTGATATGTTTATATCACGAACCATCTCTGCCTTTTTACCGTTTTCCACAAGATAGGCATACTGGGCGCCGAAACTAAAATTTTCACCTGCGGTCTGGCCGCCTTTGGCATCTACCACATATAATCCATCGCCGAGTATTTTAATCAAAGTATCCAAACTGTTCGTGCCCGGTTCAATGAAGATATTACCCATTCTGATAATGGGCGCATAGTGATAATCCTCGGCAACATTGTGTCCGGAAAGCGGTTCATTAAACTCAGCGGCCGTCCGCCTGGAATGTAGTCGTCCGGTTAAGATACCGTTTTTAACGAGTTGCGTCCGTCGTACTTTTACCCCCTCGTCATCATATTTATAGAATCCGAGCTGGTTATTCATTGGAGCGTCATCAATGATATTCAGGATATCACTGCCGATCTTATGGCCGATTCTCATTTTTTCACGCATGGCCGGCAGTGCTTCAATAATATCCGCTTCTGAAAAATGACCAAAGGCTTCATGAGCAAAGACACCGGCCAGGTCGGGATTCAGGATGCAGTTATAGATTCCACCTTTGACCGGTTTGGCGCTCAAGAGGTCAATCGCAATGGCCGTGCGTTCTTCAAGGTGTTTCTCCTGGTTCCGCACGGTTGAAAAACCGTTACTGCCTCCTGCACCGACCCGGACATTCTGGGTGAGATTACCATCTTTGCTGATAATTGAACCACCCAGTTGCGTGGTTATTAAATCTTCTCGTATCTCGGTTCCTTCAGTGCTGACAAAATATTTTTCCCTGATGGTTTCAAGATAACTGATATTAGTGGTAACTATTTTCTGATGCTGCAGGGGAAGATCATTATATTTCCGGACCAGTTCAAGTTTTTCCGCCATAGAAATTTTCCTGGGGTCTTCTTTGAGTGGCGGGATAAAAGTATCATTGATGGCTTCAGTCTTAGCTAATCTGATCGGTTCTTTCATAGTCTTACCGATAAGTCGTGCATTTTCCGTAGCAAACCTGATTGCCTTTTCAGCCTCGGTTTGTTTGGTAAAAATTGCAGAGGCGAAACCTCCTTTATCAAGGACCCGAATAACATAGCCGTCTGTTGAACTTGACCCAATCTGGGAGAGTTCCTTACCGTTAAAAGTGATAACGGTATCCTTTTTAATCTCGTAGCGGATATCAGCATAATCCGCCTGGCTCTTATTAATAATTTTACGGATTGTATCAAACATATTCTGAGGGGCGATTTTCCTTTATAGACAACTCTATTAAGCCAAAGGGAAAACTATCCGTCAAGAAAAATTTCCGCAAATTGCTTGCTTCTTGATATAACAAAAATGTATAATAAAATACTATCAAAATATTCAATCTGATCGGTTATTTTATTCTCTTGCCCCTGACATATTTTCTTAATATGCTGTTAAGAACTTATCTGGTGTTAAAATCTTCTTTAGCCGAGCGCCGGCATCAGAAACGGCTTCCTTTAAAAACTACTTCTTTCCAGATATTTTTTACGGGTATCCAGGCCTTACCTATTATTATCCTGGCCGGATTGGTCTTAGGGACGGCCGTGATTGCCGAATTAGCCACCATTTTGCCGACTTTTGGAGCAAGCCAATATATAGAACGGCTTAGTATTATCGTCCTGGTCCGGGAATTAATTCCGGTTATCACCGCCTTGATTATTATCGGCCGCTCCGGCTCGGCTATGGCGACCGAACTGGGTAACATGAAACTTAACCGGGAAATTGAATTATTAGATAGTCTGGGTATCAATCTTGATTATTTTCTGGTCTTGCCGCGGCTGATTGGCACCGTGGTCTCAACCGTTTGTTTAACCGTTATTTTTATTACCGTGGCTCTGGTCGGCGGTTTTCTCATCGCTAAAAATTTCGTCCCGGCTTCCAATACCCTTATTTTTAATCAGTTAATCTCCGCTTTAAATTATGATGATATCATTGTCTCGCTCCTGAAAGCCGGTCTTTTCGGCTGGGTCATCAGTATTATTAATTGTATCCAGGGGCTGGCGGTCCGGAAATCTTTCACCGAAGTTCCCCAGGTGACCACCAGGGGCGTGATGAATTCTATTATTTTTTGTTTTATCTTCAGTGTTTTTATTTCATTATATGTTTTTCCGGCGTATCTATGATTGAAGCAACCTCTTATTTACAAATGGACCGAATTAGTTATCAAACCCCGATTATATCGGGGGCTCTTTTGCTTAATAACATCTCCCTGAATATTGCTTCCGGCGAATTTTTAGCTTTTACCGGAGACGACCTGACCGGAAAAACCTCACTTCTTAAACTCTGCGCCGGATTACTGGAACCAACCGGCGGCTGCATACGAATACGGGGAAAACAACTATCCGGTTTTTCTTACCGGGAATTACAATTATTCCGGCAGAAGATCGGCTTTGTTTTGCAAAATGGCGTGCTGATTAATAATCTGAGCTTGAAAGAAAATATTACCTTGCCGCTCCGGTATCATTCCCGGTTAAGTGATGACTCAATCAACCGGTCGGCGGAAAAATATCTTGAATTATTAAATCTAACCGGGTATGCTAATGAACGGCCGGCGGAATTGTCTTTGGAAACCAGATTATTAACCGGTCTGGCTCGCGCGCTCATTGTTGAACCGGAATTACTGCTGCTGGATGAAATTTTTAGTTCGTTGAGCCGCGATAACCTTTGGCTGGTCATCAACCATTTAAAGGAAATTAAGGCCGAACGCCGCTTGACCTGCCTGGCGACCACCGGTTTGGCCGATTTACTTTCTTCCTTCCCGGAGGGGCAATTAATCGATCGGCTGGTCGTCATAGAATCAGGTCAGGTGATTGAAGAAGGTGCAACCCAATCCGTTCGGATGAATTTATTGAAAAAACAAGGGTAAGTTCTTTTTTCACATATCGTATTTTCGTCTTTTTCGTGTTTCGGGCCGCCTGTGGCGAGCCTCGCCCTTGTGGGCGGGAGGTTCGTGTTTATGCAATATTCTCTTTCCGCCGTAGAAAAACTAATCGGTTTTTTCATCCTGCTGGTCTTAGTCCTGCTCGGTGCATTTTTTATTTTTAATATTAAAGAGGGGAAATTATTTGCCCGCCGGATGACGCTGTTTTCGGTTACCGATAAGGGTTACGGGCTGGTTAAAGGTACCAATATTAAAGTAAACGGGATTATCGCCGGTACCATTACCGATATTAAATTAAACCGGGATAACACCGTGGTTATTACCATGAATATCTCCAGGCCCTTTGCCGAAAACATCCATAAAAATGCCGTGGCTGAAATAATTGAACCGCTGGCCCTGGGCAACCCCGAGATAAATATTTTGCCCGGGTCTTTGGACCAACCTTTGGTGGTGGCTGGTGATTTCATTGAAGCCCGACTGTCGGAAAGCCTGACCGCTAAATTAACCAGTAGTTTTAATGAAGTAGAAGCGACCATTAGCGAGATTCATAAAACCGTGGAAAAAATCGGCCGGATGACCGAAAATCTGGAATCCATTACCAGGAAAATAGACCGAGGCGAAGGAAGTTTGGGAAAGATGGTTAACGATACCGACCTCTATGACAGCGCCAAAGAAGCGGTTGATTCCACGCGCAGCATCGTGGAAGGCATCAAGTCAACCAAAATTTACGTCGGAGGCGAGACCAATTATTATGCCCACCAGGATGTCTCCATCAGCGGAATTCATCTCAAGATTGTTCCGCGGGAATCACGCTATTTCTGGGTCGGCGGTAAGATTTTTTATCCGGCTAGCGACAGTAAAATCACACTGGCGGCCGATGAACCCGATTATAAAATTATGCCGGAACTGCTGATTGCCCAGAAAATCTTTGACAACCGGTTAACTCTGCGGGGCGGGCTGTTGGAAGGCCGGTTGGGCGGTGGTCTGGATTACGTTCCCTTTCCCGGTAAATCTGCCTCGCTCCAGCCAAAGCAGGACGGACCGGCCGACCAGTCATCTTCATCCCGATTAGGTCGGGACTCCACTGTTGCTACGTCAGCCGACTGGAAAGAAAATATCCTGTTGACCATTGAAGGGCGCGATGTCTTTGACGATGATGATTTCAACGAACAGATTGACGATTTTCTCCTGCGGGCGAAGGTAAAGATAAAATTCTTTAAATATTTCAATCTGGAAGTCGGCGGGGATAACCTGCTCCATGACCCGGCCTGGCTGGTGGGCATCGGGTTTGAATACCTGGATGAGGATATCAGTAAGATTGTCGGATTGATTGGTGCGGGGAAGTAGAAAATACAATATTATGAAAACACGGAATAAATCAAACCTCAGAATTGACTTAAAAACTGCCGAATGCGGTTATGGTCACCAACAATAATCCAGCGGATCAAGTTTTCTTGGAAACTAAATATCATCCTTCAATGACCATTGGCCGTAATATGATTTTAGAACACTCTGTATTAATAGCCAGATAACTTCCTATCTCGCAAGGTAGTTTTTTACGAATATCTTCCGGAATAGTAATTAAGTTTTATTTCTCCAACTCAATCCGATTCACCGGACCGAATTCGCTCAGCGGCTGGTCAAAACTACTCTCATCGCCCACCACCAGGTAAATTAAATCATCCGGTCGAAGATATTCCCGCGCCACCCGCTGAATGTCCTCTTTAGTTACCATGCTGACATTATTACAATAAGTTTCAAAATAATCATCCGGCAGACCCAGCAGTTCAATATAAATGTAACTGCTGATGATTTGCTCCGGCCGGGAGAATTTAAAGACAAACTGGTTGATAATCGTATCCTTGGTATTCTGCAATTCTTCGTCCTTAACCGGTTCCTCCCTGATTTTTTTCAATTCATTTTGAATCAGGCCAATGGCCTTGGTGACGGTCTGGTTTTTTGTCTTGGTCTCCACCGCAAACATTCCCAGGTCTTTCGGCATTGCAAAATAACTCCAGACGCTATAAACTAATCCTTCTTTTTCCCTTAACTGTTGATAAAGACGGGAATGAGCGCCGTTACCCAGGATTCCGTTCATCAACATCAACGGAAAATAATCCGGTGAAGTTCGCGCCACGCCGATATGGCCGGCGATCAGTGAAGACTGGACGATTTTTTTGGATACCAGATTAACTGATTTGGTATACCGGCGTTCCAATTTAGGCAAAACCGGTAAAGGAGCGGATGGGCCGGCGGCGTTTTTAGCGCCAAAGGTTTTATTCAATAATTCCAGTAATTTATCTTTTTCAAAATCACCGGACACCCCGATAAAAAGATTATCGGGCGTGAAAAATTTTTGATGGAATTGAGTCAGGTTTTCACGCGTAATTGAAGTAATCGAAACCGGATTACCGTTAACCGGCCGGCCGTAAGGATGAATCGGATAAACTAATTTCCGGAATTCCCGTGATTTAATGGCATCGGGGTTGTCGTTTTCCCGGCGCAATTCTTCCAGTAATTGCGATTTTTCAAATTCAATTTTCTTATTGTCAAAAATCGGTTTGGTTAAAACTTCCTCCAGTAGAGCCAGACCCTGCGCCAGGTCCTGTTTCAACAGAGACATCTGAAAGTCAACTTCTTCGTGCTCAACCGAAACTTCCAGGGAAGCGGCCATATTTTCCAGCGCTTCGTCTAATTCTTCGGACGAACGGACTGCCGTTCCGCCGCTGCGTATCAGCGTTGCCGTCAGATTGGTTAATCCAGGTTTTTCAAGCGGGTCGTAAACAGCGCCGATCTTAAACCGGGCGATAATATTAACCAGTGGTAATTCACGGTCCGCCAGTAGATAAAGAATTATTTTATTGCCCAGCGTTATCCGTTCCGGCTTAGGAATAGTCATATCCAGCGGTTTAAAAACAAGTTGGTCCGGATGGGAAACAATTACCGAGCCGGTTACGGTTTGGTTTTCTGGTTTTTTATTTGACAACTCCGAAGGAACCGATTTTGTTTCAAAAGGCTGAGTATCTTTAACAACCGGCGATTTAGAACAACCCGGTATTAATAAAGCCAGCAGCGTTATTAAACTTAATATTCTACCTGACATATTTTGTTAGCTTTTCTCGATCTGTGTAATCTTTTTTACTCTGTGTAATCGTTAAGTAATCAGTGGTTAGTCTTTTTAACTAAAACCGCCACGGTCCGGTTGGCCGGCATAAAATATTTCTTAGCCGCCTTCAAAATATCTTCCTGGGTTACCGCTTTATGCCGGTCAACCTTATCCGATAAATATTTCCAGGAAAACATTACTTCATAATTACCCAACTGCGAAGTCATCCCGGCATTGGAACGCAGGTCTCTTAAGAAACCGGCTTCTAATTGTTTTTTCGCCCGGTTGAGTTCCACCAGACTGACCGGCTGGTTTTTTAACAGTTCCAATTCTTCATAAATGGCTTTTTCCACCTCTTCGGTCGTCTGCGGATGTTTCGGGGTGGCGCTAATCATAAAAGTTCCGGGGTATTTACCGGTGCCATTGGAAGAACCGATTTGTAAGCATAATTGCTGGTCCACCACTAATTTTTTATAAAAACGGGAAGTGCGGCCGGAGGAAAGAATCATATCAGCCAGGTCAAGAATATAATCATCATCGTGGCCGATGGTCGTAGTATGATAGCCGATTAAGATTCGCGGCTCGGCTTCAAATTCTAAAACAACCCGGCGTTCGCCCTGTTGCTCCGGTTCGACCGTAACTATTTCAGACGGGGGCGGCTGGGCCGGAATCGGTTCAAAATATTTTTTCATTAACTGCATCACTTCATCGGTTTTAACATTACCGACTACAATCGCCACGGCATTATTGGGTGCGTAATATTGCTGCCAGTATCGGTAAACTTGCTCCGGCGTCAGCGACTGAATATCACTCCGCCAGCCGATCACCGGCCAGCGCAGAGGGTGCGCCTGGTAAATGGTGGATTGAAACAGGGCATAAAGCGCGCCATCCGGGTTGTCTTCAGTTCTCGTCCGCCGTTCTTCCAGAATCACATCGCGTTCCGAATAAAATCCGCGCAGAATCGGTTTAGTCATCCGGTCCGATTCCAGCCAGGCCCAGAGTTCTAACTTATTGGCCGGTAACTCGCAATAATAACTGGTGATATAAGAGGAAGTGCTGGCATTAAGCCCCTGGGCGCCGTGGCTCTGGTAGATCTGGGAGATTTCCTTGGGAATAACGTATTGACGGTGTATTTTCAAAAGAGATTCTAATTCGGTTTCCAGCGTTTTAATTTCTTCGTCCGCCGCCGGGGACGATTGAGCTACGCCCCCCATAAATAATGAGTCCTTATGCTGTAACGAAATCCCGCCGCCCGATAGGGCGAGCCTCCCGCCATAAGGGCGAGGTTCGCCTTCGGG
>CAKKQI010000091.1:0-9203 GCA_919901895.1 Candidatus Brocadiaceae bacterium
AAATTGCCACCGATATAAAAAAAATACAGGTGGAAGCCAGCGTCCCGGAAGCGGATATCGGCAAAATTAAAATAAACATCCCGGTTACTTTTACGGTGGATGCTTACCCGGAACTGGAATTTCCCGGAACGGTTACTCAAGTCCGCCTTTCGCCTACAAGCGTTCAAAACGTAGTAACTTATACCGTTATTATTAAGGCCGATAACTCTGAGGAAAAACTCTTCCCGGGGATGACGGCTACTATTATTTTTGAAACAACCCGGCGGGAAAATATTCTTAAAATCCCCAATGCCGCCCTGCGATTTAAACCGGAAGCATCAATGTTAGCAGAACCTGTTGGCAAAAATATTACCGGTTCAGAAAACCAACCAACCCGGCCAAACCACGCCCCTGGCGGGATAAGTCAATTCAAATCACCTGATCGTCGCACCACGGAAGTCTTTATCAATACTCCGGAAGGTTTACAAAAAATTTTCATTAAAACCGGTTTAACAGACGGTTCTTTTACAGAGATACTGGAAGGCAACCTATCTGAAGGGCAGGAGATTCTAACCGGAATTATGGAAAAAGAAGAAAAGAAAATGCTAACCAACCCGTTTAATCCATCCCGCCAAAGCAGGCGAGGGATGCCAAGATAAAACCTATGGTTATCCATCTTAATCAGATTACTAAAATTTATTACTCAGGCGAAATAGCCGTTCCGGCTTTAAAAAATATTTCGCTGGTCGTTGAACCGGGCGAATTTATCGCGGTGATGGGTTCATCGGGATCCGGCAAAACCACCCTGATGAATATTATCGGCTGTCTGGATAAACCCACTTCCGGCCAATACTTTTTGGAAGAAAAAAACGTAACTAATTTAAACCGAAATGAATTGGCTCATATTAGAAATAAAAAGATTGGTTTTATTTTCCAGAATTTTAACCTTCTTCCTCTAGCCACGGCGCTGGAAAATGTGGAATTACCTTTGTATTACGCAGCCACGCGGAGTCCCGACGGCCGTGGGGACGGCAATGATCTTCCCCACCAGAGCGGGGTAAGTTCGGGTCGGCAGAAACGTCAGCGGGCCAATGAATTATTAAACCGTTTAGGACTCGGCCATCGTTTGAATCATCGTCCGACCCAACTTTCCGGCGGCGAACAACAACGAGTCGCCATCGCCCGGGCGTTAGTCAACCAACCGCCTTTAGTCTTGGCCGATGAACCAACCGGAAATCTTGATTCTAAAACTAGCCATGAAATTATGACGCTTTTTAAACAACTTAATCAAGATGGCATTACGATTATTCTGATTACCCACGAAAAAGATATTGCTGATTATGCTAAAAGATTAATCTATTTAAAAGACGGACAGGTCGTAGTCTGATATGAATTTATTTTTAACATTCCAAATTGCCCTGCGGTCTTTGAGCCGGAATAAAATTCGGTCAGGTTTAACGGTTCTGGGAATTATTATCGGCATTGCCGCGGTAATTGCAGTGATGGCGGTAGGCCAGGGCGCCACGGTCATGATTCAATCGCAAATTAGCAGTCTGGGTGAAAACCTTCTGATGGTTTACCCGGGCAGCGCTTCCACCGGCGGACTCCATTTTGGCGCCGGAACTAACGCAACCTTAACCGCTTCGGACGGTGACGCTATTCTCAAAGAATCGCATTATGTCCGGGCTCTGACCCCAATTACCAGAACCGGCGGACAATTAGTTTATAAAGAAAAAAATTGGTTCAGCGGTATTCAGGGTGTTGCCCCCGATTATCCGAAAATCAGAAACTGGAAACTTGAAAAAGGAAGTTTTTTTGCCGATTCAGACGTCAAAAGCGCTAACCGAATTTGCGTCATCGGAGCAACTGTTGCGGAAAATTTATTTGAAGACGAAAACCCGGTTGGAAAAATAATACGGATTAAAAATATGCCGTTCCGGGTCATCGGGGTACTGGAGCAAAAAGGGAGCGCGGCCTGGGGACAGGACCAGGATGATGTGGTCGTTGTTCCCTGGACCACGGTCCGGCGGGTCCTGCAAAACTCCGCCTTTAATGATGTCAACCAACTCCTTTTAAATATTGATTCCACCTCCCAATTAGAATCAGCTAAAAAGGAAATTACCGAAATACTCCGGCAGCGTCATCACCTGGCGCCAGTAGCTGATAATGATTTTACCATTAATGATATGACCGAATTAAGTAAAACTGTTACCGAAACGGCCCGGTTAATGACTTTACTCCTGGCGGTGATTGCTTCCATTTCACTTCTGGTCGGCGGTATCGGCATAATGAATATTATGTTAGTTTCGGTTACGGAACGAACGCGTGAAATAGGATTACGGATGGCGGTCGGGGCGCGCGGTCAGGATATTTTATTACAATTTGTCGTGGAAGCAATAGTTTTATCCGGTATCGGCGGAATTTTAGGTATTCTGATTGGCAGCGGAACGGCCGAACTGGTCGCCCGCGTTTATGGCTGGCCTGTTTTGGTTTCGGCTCAATCAATCCTACTGGCTTTTATTTTTTCTACCGCCGTGGGTGTATTTTTTGGGTTTTATCCGGCCTGGAGAGCCTCCCGCCTTAATCCGATTGAAGCCCTCCGGTATGAATAAATCCCGCCCTTTTGGACTAGGCAAAACCGATAAAACATTGGCTTCATCCCGACCTGGCAAAATACTTTACTTTATTGATTTTGCGCAGCAACCTTTTTACGTTGTTTTCCAAAAGAGCGGGATAAATCAATAATGAAAATTGTTGACGGAATAATATCGAGCAGGTATAGTATTATTCAAAAATGTATCATTGCTTTATCAAATACATAGCGGCCGCCGGATATTTATTTTATTTCACGTCTATTTTTATTTTACCTATCTGCCGTGCCAACGACACCGGCCGGCCTGAAAATCCGGAACCATCAAAAGCGCCGGAGCAGATATCTATTACTCAAGTAACCACGAAACAGTTATATTCTCTTGACGAACAGATTAGAAACAAACAAAAAGAAGCGTTGAACCTAAGAAATGAAGCCATCCGGAAATTACAAGATAATTTTTTCCAGGAAGCCAATAATCTTAAAGAAAAAGCGGATAAGATGGAAAATGAAATCAAGCAGTTAAAAATAGATTTGGACAAACTGGTTTTAAAACGTTCGGACTTCTGGCAAGCCAAATCTTGGTGGGAACGAACTGCTTTCCAGGTCGGAACATCATACATATTTTTTGATAATGATTTACATCTTGACAACGAGACTCTTTTTAAGATAAAAGTACACTGGCTTAATGAAAAATTCCGCCCTTTTCATGCCGGGTATTTATATTATCCGCTGGAATCAAAAAATAATGCCCCGCTGCGCCGGATCCTGGCCTCATCATTTATCATAGAATACCGGCAATCTCAAACTAAAATAGAAACGCTTATTAATAATCAAAAAGAAACCGTAGATTTTAATGCTTATTTAATCGGGTTCGGACTATCCGGCCAGACCTGGAAAAATACTTACCTGTCTTTAAATATCGGCGGTGGTCGGCAACGTTTTAATGGAACAGACCCAAATGATACCGGACCGATCCTTTCTTATACCATCGGATTAGAACAAAAAGTAAGCAACCAGATCGGATTAGGCGTGGAGTTAACGGAGGATGTTATCTGGAGTAAAGCTAACCGGGAAAACACGCTGACTCTTTTTAATTTTTCCGCCGGGGCATTTTTAACCTTTAATTTTTAATCCCTGCTTTCGCGAGGATAAGATTATGACGGAATTAAAACATAGCGGGAAAGGGATCTCCAGCACCGTCATCGGAAACATCAGCATTCTTTTATTCCTGCTTATTCTTTCACTCAGCCTGATGCTTTATGACGCCGGCCGGTTTACAGAATTAACTTTGTGGAATATTATAACCGGCCTGGTAATTTTTGACTTCCTGCTGGTGATGGCCGGGTTTATCATCGGTATTAAGGGTATTTGCGAACCACACCGTAAAAAATTATTCGCGATCCTGGGAACTGTTTTAAACTCGGCGTTACTGCTCGTTTTTTTAAGCGTTATTATTATCGGTGTTATTCGTTATTTCAGCAGATAATCTTATGCCTTACCTTTCCGGTAACCGAGCCACCTGTCCACCAAGCCATCGGCCGGTAAGTTATCTGGCCGGCATAGACGAAGCCGGTTACGGCCCGTCATTAGGACCGCTGGTTATCAGCACGGTTGTTTTTAAAACGACAACGCCTAAAACTAACCTGCCGAAATTATTGCACCGGATTACTTCCCCGCATCTTCGGCCGGATAAGTTAACGGTTTGCGATAGCAAAAAAATTTATTCATCAGCGGCCGGTTTAGGTCACCTGGAAAAAACCGCCCTGGCTTTTTTATGGCAAATCCACCCCGTTATTTTCCAGAACAACCGTTCATTAACCATTAAAAATGTCCTGGAAAAAATTATTGTTGATTTCCCCGATTCTACTTCCTGCCTCCCCGGTTATCAAAACATGGATTCTTTATCGTTGCCTTTAAAAGTAAATCTTCAGATACTTCAGCCGTTGGCCCAGCGTCTGGCGGAAGAATTACGAAAAAATTCTGTTAAACTATGCGATCTTCGCATCCGGTTGGTTACCGTCTCGCAATTTAACCGGGATATTAAACAAGGGAATAATAAAGCGGATTTACTTTTCAATCATACCGGCCGGTTATTATCTTACCTGTATCGTCAATATTTAAACTCTTACAGAGGCGGTTGTATTTATGCCGGTAAACAAGGCGGACGCGCCTATTATCAATCGCATCTTAATAATCTTTTCGGAACGAATGAAGTTAAAATTATAAAAGAATCGCCCACCTGTTCGGCTTACCAGATTGGACCGGCCGGCCGCCTTGAATTCGTACAAGATGGGGAAGACCGGCATTTTGTCATTGCCCTGGCTTCTATATTTTCTAAATACGTACGCGAATTATTTATGACCCTGTTTAATAATTTCTGGCAAAAACATTATCCGGAATTAAAACCAACGGCCGGCTATCCGAACGATGCCAGAAGATTCCTGAATGATATCGATTTTTTTATAAAAAAACTCAACGTGTCCCCTGACGACTTGGTCAGAATGCGTTGACTCCGTTAAAAATATATTACGCTGCTTTATTAAAAACAATAATTACGGAAGCCAAAAATATTTTTTACATATTTTTTAAAATTTTTCTTGCTTTTTTCAAATGATTTATTAAAATTATCGTAACACTTTGAAAAAAACAGGTTATGGTTAAAAAAGTTAAAGCAGGATTATTTTTAACGATTCTTGCTATCCTCTGTCTCTTTCCAAATATCGCCAAAAGTAATCCTTGGCAAGACTCTCCGGATATAAATAGCGGTTCATCGGGCGAAACCGTCAATCAGGATAATACCCAATCTGATACCAAATCCGAATACGGTTCAACCGTAACCATTACTGGCCCAAAAGAAGTTTCTCCGAACCAGAATTATGATATTATTCTATCCGGTGTAACCGAAGCCCCGATAATCCAGTGGGTTTTTTTAGAAAATAACGTTTTAATTGAAGAAGGCCATATCTGGGGAAACCGGTTGGATAAAACATTTACTTTTAATAAAACCATAGCCGGAGATTATGTCTATCTATTACATTTCCGGGGATTAGGCGGGGCGCACGGCTGGCCACCCCTGACGGACGTTTCTATCGCGGTATCGGTTATACCAACCATCCCAACTATTAAAAACATCTCCGAATTAATCACTCAATATTATCAGGAAGGGAAAATCAAAAATGAAGGGATTTACAATTCGCTGCTGGCTAAGATAAAAGAAGCCCAGAAATTTCTCAGTGAAGGAGATATTAGTACCACGATTAATAAACTCAACGCCTTGATTGAAGAAATTAAGGCCCAGATGGGCAAAGGAATTGACGAGGCATCCGCCCAGGAATTAATTCGTCGCATTCAATTATTGATTAATACGTTATTAACCAAACCGCTCTGCGAAGTAAAGATTATTTCCTTTCAACATCACCGACGGCCTATATCTGAAATACCTGACTCAAGCGACCCGGTCAATACCGGAAAAAGTAAGGCGGTCAGTGAAAACGGCGGAACATTAGCCTCTGTTTTTACGCCAGGGATTGGAGACGAAAACGATTACCTTTGGGTCATTTTTAAATTGCTACCAACCATGTCTTATATTACCGGAACGACCCTAAAATGTACGCAGGTTGACCTGACGGTATTTGATGATGAAACTTACCTCAAGATGTATGAAGGATCTCTTCTCCCAAATATCCTCACGACCGAAGGAATAACCAAAGACAAAGTATTTATCTGTGATGGAGAAACAAAGTATATTGGACATTGGAATTTAAAAATTGTACCGGTTGTCGGAGGAGGAAAGGTAGATTATCCGAATTTAACTTTTGGTGATAAATTTGAACACAAGTACCGGATTGATATTAAAGCCTTTTACGGCGGTAAAGGTAGCACGGGAGGTATCTCAACAAAAGATGAGACCGTAGTAGAGGTGTTTGATAACAATAAGATTGGGACATTATATCAAAGATGGATGGAACAAACAAAAAGCACAAGAGATATTTATGTCCATGGTAAAAAAGTATCTTTTTTTGGCGAGTATTATGATGTCTCTTATCCAATGGCATATGCTTCTTATTACAAAAGCAAAGATTTGCTCCAGATGGTTAATGAAGATTTTATCAGACAGAGCAAAAATTTTGGCGATGCTGTCTGGATGAATAAGGTAGTAAAATATTTAGAACGACTTACGGGCGGGGCGATACTTCAAAAAACTGGTCAATTAACCACTCAAGAACAGGTGTCGCTTGCTCCTACCGATGTCTTTTCTGATAAATGGGATTTAATCTTAGCCAATGTGGATAAATTAAATAAAGAAGTAGCCGAAGAGTTAGGCAAACATCCTGACCCAATGAGACTCCCAATAAGCGGATTTGTCATTTCTATCCCTGACGCGGAGGCGGCAATTGATAAAATGATATTATCTATGGCATTTTTGATGGTCCATCACCAAACTGATTTATTAAAAGTCGTAACTGATAAAAATCTGGCCGGTCCTAACAAGGAATGTAGCAAAACTTCTTTTGAAACGGTAATTAAATTATTAAAAGACAAGCAGGAAGAATTAATTAATGCAACCTTCCCGACCGATACCCAAAATCTTATATTAGAGGAGGCGCAGGCTTGGTCTATCATAAGTGAGTTAATAAATATAGGTTTTTTGGGGTCATCCGAGATTTTAAATAATAAGGTAAGAGAACAGGTCAAACCATTTTTACCAGACGATATGACCGAATCTGAAAAAGACGAATTTCTTGAAGAGATGTTTCCATCAGATATAACGGGTGTCTATGAATACTCCCTTAACCGGGTTATTGAAAAAATGGACCCATAGAATGGACTTTCATGGAAAAAGAATATATATGAAAATAAAGAAGATTGGGATAATCATTTTTTGTGGGATATTGATCGCTTTAAGTAGTATTATTATAAGTTACGGGGAAGATAATGGGATTACTTTTTTCGGAAAGGTAGTTGATGAAAATAGAAAACCTGTAGAAGGAGTAGTTGTAAGATTATATTCGGAAGAAGACGGTAAAATAGTTGCTAATCCTCCTCGTATATTTACTGATAAAAACGGCATTTATAAATTTGAAGGAATATCAAGAGGGTTATATGGTTTATATAATTTATATGTAGATAATTCTAATGATGTTAAAGCAATATTCCCTGATAAACATGCCTTTTTAACTCCTGAAAAGAGTCCTTATTTGCATAAATCCATAGAAGTAAAAGACGAAAAAGAAGTAGAAGTAAATTTCAGGATAGCCCTTGGCGTCAAAATAAAAGGTAAAGTTACTTACGAAGACGGAACTCCGGCCAAGAGCGTTCAGTTTAAGTCAACTGACGGCTGGGGCACACTTTCCTTTTCTCAAGAAGATGGCACCTACCTGCTAAAAGGCTTAAGTGCCGAGGATAAAGTTATAACTCTAACGGTTAAATATAGCTTATATCCTCCAATCAGGCCTACTATTACAGACGTGGTCAGACTGATTAAGATTCCGGCCAAAGAAGGAGACGAAATCACTCAAGATTTGGTCGTTAATAAGATTGATCCAAACAAGATTTCATTACAAGGTGAAATCAGCGTTGATGGGATATTATATGCCCCAACCAACAAAGACGCATTGGAACAAAAACAGATCCCACCTGAAGGGACACCGGTTTTTATCAGTCTGGTAAATCCCCAGGAAGATTTTATGTATCTGACACATATGATGAAAGGCGGAAAATACGAATGCTATAATCTACCACCAGGTAAATATAAATTAATCGCCTCATACCAGTTAATTTTTAACCTCCCCCCAGAATATACTTATAAAAAAGGCCCGATTGCCGGCGAAAAAGAGATAGAAATCAAAAAAGATGAAACTTTAAATATAGATATAAATTTTCTGCTTACCCCACAGGAAAAGGTAGAATTTCAGGTAAAGTAAAAACAAAAAGGTCTTTATATTTATGCCTAAAAAACAATACCATCTCGGCCTGAAGAAAGGCGAGGTGGCTGAAAATATCCTGCTCTGCGGCGACCAGGACCGGGCCGCCAAAGTCGCCCGGATGTTTGATAAAATCCTGCTTTCCCGCCAGAATAGAGAATTCGTTACCTACACCGGACGTTATAAAAATATCCCGCTCAGTGTTATCGGCACCGGCATCGGACCGGATAATACCGAAATCGCGCTGGTGGAATTATCCCAACTGGTTAACAACCCGATTCTTATCCGCATCGGCAGTTGCGGCAGTCTCCAAAAAAATATTAATCTGGGAAGTTTGATAATTTCTACCGGTGCCCTGCGCCTGGAAAACACCTCAACCTTTTTTGTGCCGGAAGGTTATCCGGCTGTCGCCCATTTTGAAATTATCAGCGCCTTAAAAGAAGCCGTCTCCGCTTTAAAAGTGAAACATCATCTGGGTATCACGGCTACTGCGCCGGGATTTTACGGCGCCCAAGGCCGCCAGATCAAAGGTTTTCCCCTGCGTTATCCGGATATGGTGGATTATTTCAGAAAAATCGGTGTTCTGAATTTCGAAATGGAAACCAGCACGCTTTTAACCCTGGCGAATATGCGTGGATTCAGAGCCGGCAGTGTCTGCAGCGTTTATGCCGACCGGTATCACTACCGCTTCATCTCACCTGCGCTCA
>CAKKQI010000091.1:9213-13738 GCA_919901895.1 Candidatus Brocadiaceae bacterium
CAAAGACAAATCTGAATTTAATTGCATTAAAACCGGATTAAAAGCCATTGAATTATTAAATAAAAATTAATAAATCAGGGCGCTGAAATCATAAGGTAATTTACCGTTGAATTTCATATTTTAGCAAAGATTAACTGTTTCATATTATTTCCGATAAAATCTAATCAGGATAAATCTGGTAAATATAAAACGGGAGGAACATATGAAACAACTGGAAATCGACGTAGAAAAACCGCCCTTTGATGCGGCTTTGATAAATCTCAAAGGGATTTTAAATACCGTTACGGTTGTTGAATTAGAATCATTGGTTCAAAAAGAATTTTTAAGACTCGATAAGTATTATTTTATTTTCAACCTCTCAGGCATTACTTCTATAAGCAGCGCCGGTGCCGGATTTTTTATTAAATTACTTTCTACAGTGGGTGAACATAAAGGAGTCATCCTCTTCACCCAGTTATCGGAACAGTCTAAAGAAATGTTTAACTTGTTAGGTTTATCCGCTGTTCTAAATATCACCCCGGATACCAAAACTGCTAAAAATATCATGGAACGAATTTTACAAGGGGAAATCATCAAAGGCCTAAAATCCTGATCTTAACCAGACCCCAAAAATTAATTTCTTCCCGCTTATTCCATCTCAAATTACCGCCATTTTTTATTTTGACCTTTCTGTCAACAGTGCTATAATAATCTGCGTAATCTATATTTTAATCTGTGTCATCAGTGAATATATGTATTTAACAGCTGATTGGAAAAAATGTACCGGTTGCCGGTTATGTCTGTCCGTTTGCTGTCTCTGTCATTTTGACGAAGCCAACCCCAAAAAAGCCGCTCTTGCTATTGACGCTAAATTCCCCGAACCGGGCACTTTTCACCCGCGGGTCTGCGACCAGTGCGGTACCTGCGCCAGCGTTTGCCCGGTCGAAGCCATCTCCCGTAATAAAGATGGTGTTTATATCATTGATTCGGAAAAATGCACCGGTTGCGGCGCCTGCGTGGAAGCCTGCCCTTTAAAAGTAATGTTCATCCACGAAGATAGCATCGTCCCGATTAAATGCGACCTCTGTAAAGAATGTATCCCGGTCTGTTCAACCAGAGTATTATCAATAAAGGAGTAACCGGATGTTTGCCTACGGCGGAAAAGTTTTACGGATCAACTTATCAACCGGTCAGATTACCGTTAAAAATTTAGATGAAAAACTGGTCCGGGATTATCTAGGCGGCCGCGGCTTTGCCGCCCGGATTCTTTACGATGAATTAAAACCGGGCCTTGACCCGCTCGGACCGGACAATAAAATTGTCGTGGCTTCCGGTCCTTTATCCGGATTATTTGTTCCCGGGGCCGGCAAAATCACCTTTGCCGCCAAATCTCCGGCCACCAACAGTTACGGAGACAGCAATATGGGTGGAATGCTCGCCGCCGAAATTAAATACGCCGGTTATGACGTCCTTATTATCGAAGGCAAAGCCAACCGTCCTTCTTACATATATATTAATAACGATCGGGTAGAAATCCGTGAAGCCGGGCAATACTGGGGCCAGGGCGCGATTACTACCGAAAAAATGCTTAAAGATGATTTAGGCGACCAATTTCAAATGGCCGTGATCGGACCGGCTGGTGAAAATCTGATTAAATTCGCCTGCATCTCGCATGATTTCGGCCGTCAGGCCGGCCGAACCGGCATCGGCGCCGTGATGGGCTCCAAAAATCTTAAAGCCATTGCCCTCCGAGGAAGCAAATCATTGAAAATAGCTAATCCGAAATTATTAAAAACCCTCACTGGAGATATTATCACCCAGTGCCAGAAACATCCGGCCTTAAAATTATGGCTGAACCAAGGCACGGCCAGCGTCACGGTCTGGTCCAACGAACAGGGTTCCTTTCCTACCCGTAATTTCCAGAGTGGTTATTTTGAAGGTTACAAAAATATCAGCGGTGATGTGATGCTAAAAGAAACGATCGTAACCAACAAGGCCTGTTTTGGTTGCCCGATGGCCTGCGGTAAATATGCCCGCACGAAAAAAAATAATCGCACTTATTACGTGGAAGGCCCTGAATATGAAACCGCTGCGATGATCGGCGGCGATTGTGCCATCGGCAATATTACCGACCTGACCTATGCCAACTGGCTCTGCGACGAACTGGGCATTGATACCATTTCCGGCGGCAGCGTAGTCGCTTTTGCGATGGAATGCTATGAAAAAGGTATCATCACGGATAAAGATACGGACGGTATAAAATTAAAATTCGGCGACATTGAATCATTTGAAAAAATTTTACGCAAGATTGCTTACCGGGAAGGCATCGGTGCGATTCTGGCTGAAGGGGTTAAAATTGCGTCGGAAAAATTCGGCCAAGGTTCGGATAAATTTGCGATGCAGGTAAAGGGCTTGGAAATCAGCGGATATGAATCGCGCAAGGCCCCGGCGATGATGCTGGCTTATATGACCTGTGATATCGGGGCGCACCATAACCGCGCCTGGGCGATTACCCACGACATCGCGGTCGGCCGTGACAAAATAGAAGGCAAAGCCCAACGGGTAATTGAACTGCAGCATATCCGGCCGGTATTTGATATGATCGGCTGTTGCCGGCTCCAGTGGGTGGAACTGGATCTCTCGCTGGAATATTATCCTCAGGCCTTGGCCGCAGCTACCGGTTTAAATTATTCGCTTGATGACTTATTAAAATGCTCGGAACGGGTCTGGAACCTTTCTCGCTTGTTTTTAATCCGTGAATCTAAGAATTTCGGACGCCACGTTGATTACCCGCCGGCTCGTTTTTACGAGGAAAAAGTTAAGAACGGACCAACCCGGGACAGCATCGCCAAGAAACAGGATATTGATAAATTGCTGGATGAATACTACCGACTCCGCGGCTGGGATGAAAACGGGAAACCGACCCCGGCCAAATTGAAAGAATTAGGATTATTATAAAATATGAGTTTGCCGCAAACAGGGGTTTACGCAACAGACTCATATGTAACTTAAGACTTTAGTCTTGAGTTTCACCAAAAAAATGTCAACTCTATCGCCAAAGGCGATCCGCCTATGGCGGAAAGAGTTGAGTTACAAGCATGAAGATTAAATTAGGCGGTTACGGTATTTTGAAAAACTATGTTGGACCGCCCGAAAACGCCCGCGAAATAGAACTCCCCCAGGCCAAATCGCTTAAAGACATCCTGCAGGAAATGGGTATCCCGGACGGGATGGTGATGCTGATTTCCGTCAACGACGAACAGAAAAATCTTGATTACGTTCCGCAGGAAGGCGACGAAATTAAACTCGTCCCGCCGGTCAGCGGGGGATAAAGAGTCTTATACCAGAACATCTTTCTTTTTAAAAATAAACAGCCCGACGACATTAAAGAAAACAATATAAATCAACGGTACCATCACGCTTTTCAACACTTCTAATTTTTGGGCTGATCCCGATGCATATCGGGACGCCGGCTCGCCTCCCATAAAATCATCAATTATTTTAAATTTCCACGAGTCTTCCAGAATCCGCTGGGTGATATCTTGAAACGTACTCCAATAATATTCCAGATAATTATTAAAAAGATAGGGCGCCATATTTTCGAAAAGTCCCAGCATTAGGTAATCCAGCGGCAGATATAAAAGAATCGCTAAAGCCACGGCCACGCCCGTATTTTCTACCAGAGTGGAAATTAATAATCCCAGAAACCCAGCGCTGATAAACGGTAATAGGAACATTACAAACGAATAAAAAGCGTACCGAAACATCTCGCCTTTCAGCGCATACGGTTGATAATCAGGAAAATCCGGATCAAGGATATCGCGAAACCCGTAAAAATATCCTGATAACCCAAAACTGACGGCTTGAATTATCATCGCAATCAGTACAGCAATTATTATTAACGTCAATCCCTTGGCTAAAAATAATTCGCTTCGCCTGAACGGACGGATTAAAACGGTTCGTAACGTGCCGGACGTAGTTTCCGACGAAATCATTAAACTTCCGAAGATAAGCAAAAATAAGACCGCAATTTTAAATCCGTTAAGGCATCCTTTGACCATCGGTTCAAACCCGTTAGTTTGTCCGGTTTGAGCAGTGGCTGACCGCTGGCCGGCTATTTCCCAGGTGGTATCGTCCGATTGCCCCGCTCTGGCGGCGGAAGGTTGTTTAACCTTTCCGGATGGATTAATCTTTGGCTCAAAAATAGTGCCGATTACCGTCAATAGAATAATCAACAGAGCCAGATAAATAAATTTCTGGCGTCTGATTTTGGAAAATTCAACCAAAGTTAAACGGAATATTCTTCTTATCATAAAATGTTGTTACGCCAACCCCAAAAAATATTCTTCCAGGTTTTTTTGTTTCGGGCTGATTTCCATAACTTCAATATTATTTTTTACCAACCAGGCGATTAATTCCGGTATCCGCTCCGTGGGTGCTTTAATGAACCATTCTCCGTCAGTAGAACCTGGTTCAATCCCCTGGCACCAGGTTAGTGTATCCAATAGATTTTTTGTTTTATCAGCCGGCCGGGCGCGCAGTTTGA
>CAKKQI010000092.1:0-9280 GCA_919901895.1 Candidatus Brocadiaceae bacterium
ACCAAAGCCATGCAAGTAGAAATGCCGGCCACTAAACCAACGACTAAAACAACGCTAATAATAATAACGGTAGCTTTTTTCATCTGGTTATTTTCTCCATTGAAACAGGGTTGATGGCGCCGCCTACCCCAAATACTTTGTTTTCCTCTTCCAAGAAATCCAATAATTCTCTGGACATCTGCAAATAAAATTTATGACCGCTTAACCCGGCGACTTTTTCAGCAATCTGTCGGGCGCCCGGATATAAATACTCATTGAAAAATTTCTTCTGGGCATCAAGGCAAAGACGCGCTTTTTCATCCGCCGCTTCATCTCTTCCATTTTTAAAAGCATCAAGACTTTTAAAAACCAGATAATACATAAATTCCAATTCATTAGCCAGCGCATCAGGACGGTCTTTATCCGGCCCCACGCCAAAAGCCCGATAAAAACCCATAATATCCGCCAGGGCCTTGGTTCTCTGGAATTCGCTACTGATTGAATACTCAGTGGTATACAACCAAACTTCGCTGGCCCGGAAAAGCCGGTCGTATTCCGCCTGCAAATTCTCACGTTCCGATAAAAAATCAGGAAACATGGCCAAGACATTTTTGTCTGGATAAGAAAATGCCAGCGCCAGAGTTTTGTAGTAATTCATTCGTTGAACCGCCAACGTTATTTCATCAGCCATAGCACCTTCCTCCGCGTTAAAAGATCTGTTCAGCGTTGCTCAAGATCAACTTTAAGCCGTCCGCCGGATTAACTGATACTGACGCGGTGGACATCTCGTTGTTCATCATACGGTTTCCTGATAATAATAGATTCTTTTAAAGGAACACTGATTACTTCTTTACCTTCGGCGTCATATCCGTAACCGACACCGGTGTTAATCGTGCCCTGAACCTTAAACGAATGCATAATTTTATCAGTGGAACCTAAAAGCATTAGCAAGCCAATCAGTTTGATATCCTCGGCGGCTTGTTTGTATTGAGCCACGGCCTGTTTGGCCCCCGGGCCAAACAGCTGCCGGTTAAACTCATCCGGCACGTTAACCGGTGGAATATAATAAACATTGGGTTCTAATCCGAACTGGGGATAAAGCGGTAAAGCAATCTTTTTAATATGGACTAAATAATCAATCGGGTTATCTTCCCGCGGCTTATCCCACTGGCTGATAAAACCAAACAACCTGATTTTCCCAACACAATTTATAACGCACTGGGGCTGGAGCCCCTGTTCCACGCCTGGATAGCAAGCGATACATTTTTCAGATTTTCCGGTATAAGCCCGGAAGAATGATTTTTTATACGGGCAGGCGCGGACGCATTCCCGGTACCCCCGGCATCTTTTCTGGTCCAGCAGAACAATCCCGTCATCTCTCTTATAAATTGATTTTCTCGTGCAAGCCGCCAGGCAGGCCGGATGGGTGCAATGGTTACAAATCCGGGCCAGGTAAAACATCCAGGGCTGATGCGGTATCTTAATATACTCACCCTGATGAACCGGCTCACTTATTTCATCCTCACCAATATTTGGATATTGATAATCGTCTTCTTCCGGCTGGAAACCGGTAATTTCTTCGCCGTAAGGCGCATTTTCAAAGATTGTTTTACCCGTATAACGTTCACCGGACCATGATTGCCCGTTTAGTTTTTCCAGAAGCCGAAGATCCCAACCCAGCGGATAAAATCCCCAGGGCTTGGTTTCCACATTATTCCAGAACATAAATTCCTGCCCCTTACCGGCGGTCCAGGCATTTTTACAAGCAATGGTACAAGTCTGGCAGGCGATGCATTTATTAGTATCAAAAACCCAGGCCACCTGTTTTTTCGGACGGGTTTCGGGATATTTGTACGCCATTTTACGTTTTAATTGCCAGTTATAAACCGTATGTTCCATGTTACCTCCTCAATGACCGGTCGCGTTTAGGTAATAAATCCACCTTTTATAAATTTTTTCATCGGATCGGTTTCATAGGTTGGCCGCAAGCCCAGTCGGGCCGGACGCCAGAGCGCCTGGCCGTTAATTCCGCCGTCTTCGGCTTTGGTCAACTTGACAAAACTATCGCGGGGCGCACCAATGGTACAATGCACATCAGCCGCGAAGCCGGTGGCAATCACTGGTCCGATCGTATCTTTTCTGACCAGACTATCCGTCATCAAAGTAGGCCGCAACCAGCTGCGGGTGCAACTCTGATGCGAGCCGAATCTGAACATCGACTGATAACCGGTCTGCTGGTTACGCGCCAGTCCATCTTTATTTTGCAGATGACCTTTCACCGAACCATAAGTGGCGCCGTACATATTAAACCACGATCGACTAATGGTCGGCGGAATGCCGTAATAATAGCGCGCCCGTAACATTAATCTGGATAATTGATATTCGGAACTATCCTTTTTCTTTTCTCCCCGGTAAGGACGGTCTTCCGGGTCGGCATCGACCCAGATATAATCACCATCCTGGATCCCTAATTTCTTCGCATCATCCGGATGAATATCAATATATCCTTCACCCACCCAGGGGGTTCGTTTATCCTTACGGCTAGAGTCGCCGAAAGGTCCGAACCAACAGGCCATCAGATCCGTATCCACCGGCGTAGTATGCGCCCCATGACGATATTTAGGGGTTATGTAAACATGCGTATAATTATATTTTTCCGCCAGGGGATGTTTTGATTTTAAAAGTTCTTCGGGCGTCAAGACAATATTCCTGACCTGACGGGCTTCACTGGAGCGTTCTTCTTTTTTATGGATCCCGTATTTCTCCGGTCCCTGAGGCCGGATGGCCGGGTGAGGTTTAGCCACAATGACATTCGGTTCGTAAACCGTACCGTCAACTGTTTCGCGATGAACCGGCAGGTTTTCACCGTATTCAATAAATTCATCCTCTTCCCGATAAAATTCCAGCCGGCCGGTTTTGTTATACCATTGTTTGTTTTCATGGGCCTGTTCCCAACCAATAATTTTAGGATAAGTCCGACTCATCAATAAAGCCGGGATGCCGTTTTTGGCATTGTTTTCCAGATCCTGGATCTGATAACCTTTGGTCATTGAAGAAGCATTCAAAATTCTCTGCAGATACGCCTGGACATTATTATCAGAAACAAATTTCCAGTAATCCGCAAAACGGTGATCATTTAAAAGCCGGGCTAAAGCCGCGGAAACGCCGGCCGGGACTTCAATATCGCTGCGCGTATCATGAATGCGTTTCAGCGGAGAACGCGGAAAAACTTGCAGGAACGGGTTGGTCACGGAAGCGGTCATATCCGGGACGTTAAATTCCCCCCAGGAATCAACCGCAAAAACGATGTCCGCATATTCACAGGAAGCCGTCCACCACCAGTCCGCCACGGTAATCATCTCAATCTGAGGGAGAACGTTTACCACCACTTCATAATGCCCTTTCATATTTCCCAGGATGGAATTTGAGTTAGAGAACATCATTGATTTGGTTGGCGTGGGGATATGAGTTTTGCCGGTAAAGAGTTTCTGGCCTACCCTGAGCGGCTTATCGCCGTGGCCGTAATAATGAGCTGATTCATATTTAAAATATACTTTAGGCCGGGCTTTTTCCTTGGGATTAAGTTCAATATCAAACGGATTTTCCATGATATACTGCCCGATTCCATCAAAATAAGCCGCCCGGTAATTACCGGCAAAACTGCCGATATTGCCGCTGTGGGTACCGATATTCCCGGTTAAGGCGCAAACCAGGAAGATCGCCCGGTCTTTTAAATCGGCGTTAAAGAACTGGTTCGGTCCCATGCCCACGGCAATTAAAGTCTGTCCTTTATTTTTAGCAATCTCCCTGGCTAAACTTAAGGTCGCCTCCACCGGCGCCCAGGTAATTTTAGAAACCGTCTCCGGGTCAAAATTGTCCATCAGATACTTTTTGACCAAACTGAAAATAGTCGTTACCTTAACTTTTTGGCCCTTGATCTCAACTTCATACTCACCTTCCAATTCAGGGTTAATATTTTTCTTTTCAAAATATTCACCCACCTCGTCGCGGGTAACCGGGACAAGTTTATTAGTGTTTTTATCCCAGACAACGAAATTACCCCAAGAATTTAATAACTCTTCTGAGATGTACTGTTTTCCGCCTGATTTAATCGGCAGCGGCGGCTTTTCACTTTTTTTCATCACGACGGTATCCCGTCGCTCAGCCGGCGCCTTAAATCCGTCAATGACTTCTTCGGCGCGCAAGAGTTTTAAATTATCTAACCGGACCAGGAAAGGCAAATCAGTCCGGCTTTTTACATAATTATCATCATATAATTTTTCGTTGATTATCACCTGAGCCAGCCCCAGGGCAAAAGCCGAGTCGCTGGCCGGGCGAATAATAATTACCTCATCTGATTTAGCCGCCACCGAAGAATATTCCACCGTAACCGAAATCACCCGGGAACCCTTCACCCGGGCTTCGGTCAACCAGTGGCTGTCCGGCATTTTGGTGGAAATCCAGTTCATCCCCCAAGGAATAATTAATCTGGCATTTTCCGCCGTGACTAAATCAAAATCAATCGTCTGCTGACCGGTTACCATCGGATGTCCCGGCGGCAGGTCGGTATGAAAGGAATAATTATCCCAACCGCGCCACCCTAAAGCATCGTCCGGCGAAACACTTCTTAAATGGGTATCCAGCAGGGCCATTGAATTAGCCAACCGGTACATTCCAAAAACCCGGGTGGCTCCTAAAAGCGGCATCCCGCCGCGGAATTTCAAAGCCTGGGTGCCGGCATTCTTCATCGCTTCAATCGAAACCTGGTCATAAATCCCCTGTTGCTGCAATTTTTGCTTACCCTCTTCGCCGCTATAAGTTTTACCAATATTGATTAACGACTTGGCGGTGATTTCAAAGGCTTCATCCCAGGAAACGCGGATAAAATTTTCCTTACCACGCTGGAAATACTCCGGAGGCGGCTGCCCGTCAATCCCGCGCGGGAAATCGGCTTCCACCCATTTTTTAAAACCTTCTCGGATCATCGGATATTTCACCCGGCGGGGGCCGTACATCCGCCGGTTGAACGCTAAACCTTTCTGACACACCCGCGGTTCCCAACGGGCTGAAGCCTGATTGCCGTACAAGTCTTTGGCCTGACTGTAACCGTAACTCGGCCCGATACGAGTGATGATATTGTTTTTAACATACGCTTTTAGCAAACAATTATGGGTATCATTCGGAGCGCATAAAAAGTGGAAAGTAGAATCGTATTTAAACTGGTCGCGGTAGATCTTTTCCCAATCACGCGCTGGATAAAAATCTAACGGATTATCAATCTCCGGAACAAATTTTAAAGAAGCCAGAAGCGGATGAGTTAACATCAAACCGGTCACGCCGGAAGCGCCGGCCCATAAAAAATCACGCCGTGAAATTTTTTTCATATATTTCTCCTAACTACTGATTACTGAACTATTGCGAAATGCCTCCCCTGTCATTGCGAGCGAACCCGCCGAGGCGGGTGAGCGTGGCAATCTCTGTTTTATGCGGAAAATACGAGATTGCTTCGTCGCGGAGTTTATCCCGATATTCCATCGGGAGAGACTCGAAATTACCCTCTTTTTAGGATAGGATCTATTACAAATCCAACCCAAAATAAAGATCGCTCCTTTGTGAAAAAACGAACACGTCTACGCAAAAATAAATAAAAAAAACTATTTTATTTTTATATTTTGAGTCTGTTGACAATCCCGATATCCATCGGGACACCCTGAACGCAGTGAAGGGTCTCATTAAACACAGAATTAGACCCTTCGTTTCACTCAGGATGAGACTGTTGAAAGGTTTTTCAACAGTCTCATTTTAAGAAAAAGCAGGACGCTTGTCAAAAGAATTATTAAATTTAGTTTCCCGCGATAATTTTTTAATGGTTAATTTATCAAGAACCTTAAAAAGTTTTTTTTGGATCAAATCAAGCTGAACGTTTAACGAACAGCCGTTCTGCTGACTGCAACTTTTTTTAGTTCGGCTCCGCTCACCACTTTTTTTAACCAAGCATTTATTAAGGCCGACCGGCCCCTGGATAATCTCTATTATTTTTCTAACACTGATATTTCCGGCGTTTTTTACCACCGAAAATCCGCCCTGCGCGCCGCGGTGGGAGCAAATAATTTTTTTACTGGTTAATTTTTGGAATATCTTATAAAGAAATGCGGACGGAATATCCAGCTGGCGGGCTACTGAAGAGACGTCAAATATTGTGCCCTGGGGAAATCCGGCCATATAAATCAATCCTCTTAATGCGTAATCGGAACTGCGCCTGACAACTTCCATAAAAATTCTAATCTGGACTAAATTAGTCTTATATTACTCGAAATTTACAATGTGTCAATAAAAAAAATAAAAAAATTTGTAAGATTTTTTTTTAACTCTCACGGCCGGCATTTTATAATTTTGCAGTTCGGCGCAAGCAAGCAAAATGAAAGTTTATCCCTTTGTGATTTTTTGTCATAATGCGTTATCGTATGACTTTGGTGAGCATAGTGATTATTCTAGTTTTTTAATAGCCGCGACAAATTCTTCTGCCTGTTTAACAGACTCAGATGCGTCTTCTATGGATAATTTCACATATTCTTTATAGTCGCCCTCTTGTCTGGCGTCAAATAGTTTGTGCAGTATCTTTGAATAATATTTATCTATTTTACCGGTATGTATAAACTCCTTGTCAAATATAGAAATAATACCGACGTGTTTGGAGGTTTTTAGAAAGAGGGCTAAAACAGCATAAAACACCGCATAATATGCCCTATTTATAATAGACCGCTGGCTAATTTGGTATTTTAACATCTTTTTGGCATCCGAGAGCGTTTCCTCAGCCTGGGTCATCCGACAGTTGAAAAGCAATTGCCTATCTGTCATACGATAATGCCTTCCTCAACAATATTCATTACCAGTGGAGATGCCCTCAACGGTGATTTTTCAATTTCGTCCCGGCTGAAAATTAGAGATGAAATGACAATAGAATGTTCAAATCCTGTTTCCCAGATAATGTCAAAAATCTTTGCTTTCAGTTGTTTATCAAGTACTTCTACTTCCATAAATACATCCAGATCGGAATATTCTTCGTCATCACCTCGTGCCCTTGAACCAAAGATTCTAAAATCAACTAAGTCAATAATCCCGGATAGTCTTTCTTTCAGTTCCCTGGCTATTTCATAATCCTTCGGTTTCATGATAATTTCCTTAACAAATATTTATTATAATAAAATCAAAAATAGAGTCTGTCAATAGTTTTTTATATAATTATTGGCGAATTATAGGCGATATTCCCTTGACCCCGTTAGAAATTATGTGTATGATCTACATATATTATGATTACCAAAAAACCGATCCCCCTTCCGCTGGCTATGATTATCTGCGATACGGTCATTGAAGACCGTTTCACCGGCAAGAAAAGTCTGATCGGTATTTTCAACACCATCACGGCTTTCCAACTACCGCTCCGTCATCCTTCCCTGAACATTTTTTGTATTCTGACCGAAGGCATCGGCGAATATGAAAGCATTCTGCGTTGCATCAAACTTGATACTAATGAACCAATCATTAACCTCAAAGGGCCGATTATGTTCCCCAATCCTCTGGCCATCGTAGAATTTAATTTTGACCTTAAAAATGTGGTCTTCCCCTCGGTCGGCCAGTATGTTTTTGAATTACTGTGTAATGACCAACTGCTAATCAGCCGCAAATTTACGGTGGGGGAATTCAAGAAAGAAAAACCGGCCGGCAATTTTTCTTGACACTTTTTTGTTAGTTTGGTATTATTTGCATTTCCTCTCAATCTAAATCGCTTTCGGCGATTTAGTTAAAAGACTTTTGCGAAATTGATTCTTTTTTATAACTAAATCATCAAAGATGATTTAGTAAAGGTATCAATGTATGGTTTCTACTTTGCCCCGCCCCGGCGGGGTGGCCACGGTTATTCTGGCGGCCGGAAAAGGAACCCGGATGTATTCGGACCGACCTAAGGTTCTGCATGAAATCTGCGGAAAACCGATGCTGGGCTATGTCCTTCAACAAGTCCGGGATATCGGCGTTAACCAGATTTATGTCGTCATCGGTTATCAAGGCGATAAGGTCCAGAAAACTTTTAAAAACGAACCGGTTTTCTGGGTCAACCAGGGCGAGCAACGCGGCACCGGCCATGCCCTTTCAGTAACGGCCCCAATGTTAAGCGGTTTTGAAGGAAGCATCCTGGTCCTTTACGGCGATACCCCTTTAATTACCACGGATATTTTAAAAAAATTATTTGAAACGCATCAGGCCCAGCCGGAAACCGCGGCAACCATCCTGACCTGTCAACTGGATAACCCGTTCGGTTACGGCCGCGTCCTGCGGGATGACCACGGTCAGATTCAAACGGTGATAGAAGAAGTTGAAGCAACCGACGACCAAAAAAAAATAAAAGAAGTTAATGCCGGTTTTTATGTTTTTGACCCGGGTATTGTTTACCCTTTGCTGAAGGAATTAAAACCTCAGCCTAAAAATGGGGAATATTATCTTACGGATATAGTTGGTTTATTAATTAACCGCGGCAAAAGAGTCGCCGGCTATCTGGCGCCTGAACCGGGTGTTTGCCTGGGTATTAATTCACCGGCCGAACTAATCAACGCCAACCGGTTAATGCGCCAGCGGGTTACCGAACACTTGCTATCGCAAGGCGTCACGATTATTGACCCGGCTAACACTTATATTGAACCGGATGTTACCATCGGACGCGATACGGTCATTTATCCTTTTACCGTTATGAGGGGAAAAGTAACCGTCGGAAAGAATTGTTCGGTCGGACCTTTTAGCCATCTGCGCGAAGGAACCGTCCTGGAAGATTACGCTAGGGTAGGTAATTTTACCGAATTGAAAAAAACATTATTAGGAGAACATTCCAAAGCCAATCACCTGAGTTATCTGGGCGATACGGTCGTCGGCGAGGAAGTCAATATCGGAGCCGGGACGATTACCGCCAATTATGACGGAAAAAGTAAATACCAGACTTTCATTGAAGACCGGGCTTCCATCGGCAGCGGCACGATTTTAATTGCGCCGGTAAAAATCGGTAAAGGCGCCACGACCGGCGCCGGAGCCGTCGTCTCCAAAGGTCAACATGTTAAAGACGGGGAAACGGTGGTCGGTATTCCGGCCGAACCTTTGAAAAAAAAGAAAAAGAAATGATCCAACTAAACACAAATTATATACGAATAGTCATGAATCTAACCTAGATAGGCATCGGAGTAAAACTTGTAGTGAGCGGAGCCGAACTATTTGTGTTAATTCGTCCCGCCCTGGCGGGATTCGTGTCGATTCGTGT
>CAKKQI010000092.1:9290-17185 GCA_919901895.1 Candidatus Brocadiaceae bacterium
GATAATAATTATGACTCGCCGAGAACGTTTACAGGTTTTCAGCGGCAATGCCAGCCACGACCTGGCGTCAAAAATTTGCGAACATCTAGGAATTTCTTTAGGTAATCTGGAATTACAACGTTTTCCGGACGGTGAAATTGATCTTAAAGTTAAAGATGATGTCCGGGGCAGCGATATTTTTGTCATTCAATCCACCTGCCCGCCCGTGAATGAAAATCTGATGGAGTTATTAATTTTGATTGATTGTTTCAAACGGGCTTCGGCGGAACAGATTACCGCGGTCATCCCTTATTTCGGCTATGCCCGGCAGGACCGGAAATCCGAAGGACGCGTTCCCATTACGGCTAAATTAGTCGCTAACCTTATTACCAAAGCCGGAGCCGACCGCGTGTTAACCATTGACCTCCACGCTACCCAGATTCAGGGATTTTTTGATATTACCGTTGACCATCTCTTTGCCAACCCGGTACTGATTGATTATTTCCAACAATTGAAAATTCCAAATCTGGTGGTGGTCAGTCCGGACGTCGGCGGGGTTAAAGTGGTTCGGGCTTATGCCAAAAAATTATCAGCCCCACTGGCGATTGTGGATAAAAGACGCAGCGGTCCCAGAGAAACTGAAGCGGTTCATATTATCGGAGACATTAAGGGAAAAAATATCATTATCGTTGACGATATGATTTCCACCGGCGGGACGATTGCCCAGGCCGCCCGGGCTCTTCAGGCCAGGGGCGCCCGGGATATCTATGTTTGCGCCACTCACCCGGTCCTTTGCGGCGACGCAGTTGAAAAATTGGAAAAAGCGCCCATCAAAGAGATGGTCGTTACCGATACTATTCCTTTTAATCATAAAAATAATAAAAAATTCATTAAAGTGCTGTCTATCTCCAAATTACTCAGCGAGGCCATTAGAAGAATTCATAACAGCGAATCGGTCAGTTCGCTATTTACATAGGAGGAAAAAATTATATGGAATGGGTTACTTTAAAAGCCGAACCTCGGAACCAGACCGGAACAACCGAATGCATCCGTTTAAGAACCAAAGGTTTTATCCCGGCCGTCCTTTACGGCCGCCGCGAACCAAACCAACTTTTGCAAGTTAGCCAAAAAGAATTTGTAAAAACCTGGTCTCGCGGGCACCGCCTGCTCAACCTGGACCTTCAGGATAAAACCGAAAAGGTGATTGTTAAGGAAGTCCAGTACGATTCCATCCGCGACATGGTCGTTCATGTTGATTTTAACCGCCTCGCGATGGATGAAAAAATATCCGTGGACATATTGCTCGTCCTGAAAGGACAACCTAAAGGAATTAAAGAAGGCGGCGTGTTGCAACAAAATCTTAAAATGCTCGCCGTAAAATGTTTACCAAATGCGATTACGGAAAAAATTGAAGTCGCGGTTGATAATCTGGAACTGAACCAGATGATTCGGGTCAAAGACTTGATCTTACCAACCGGGATAGAAGCGGCGACGGATGCGGAAGTGGTCGTAGTCGCAGTGCATCTGCCGAAGGTGGAAGAAGTTACGCCGGCGACCGAACCGGGAGCGGCTGAACCGGAAGTTATTACCGCGAAGAAAGAAGAAACAACCGAGGAAGCGACCGGTAAGGACGCCTCATCGCCAGGTAAAGAAGAAGGTAAAAAAGCCCATGGCGCTCCGGCTCACCCGGAAGGTGAAAAATCCGCTAAGGATGAAAAGAAAAAGGGATAAAACGTTAAAGACTGTTTTAAATTTTCCGTATCCAACTGTTCCCGCAAGGCGGGACGACGAGTCCCGTCCCGCCTGGGCGGGAACAAAAAGAGGATTATGACACAGCCTGAATGACAATTCCGGAAATTTGAAACAGTCTCTAAAATTTCGTAAAAATTTTCATGAAAATCATCTTCGGGCTGGGTAACCCGGGCAAAAAATATGAACGAACCAGGCATAATCTCGGCTGGCGTGTCATTGACCAACTGGCTAACTCATTTATCACCCCGGGTATTGCTAAATTAAAAAAAAAATTTGAATCCGCCTGCCTCACCATCGCGTCCCCAGAATCAAACCTTAGCCTAACCGGCGAAACTATTATGCTGGTCAAACCGTTAACTTATATGAATAATTCCGGCCAAGCGGTAAAACACATCCTGAACTATCATCCGGAACCTTTAACCAATATCCTGGTTATCTGCGATGATTTTCAACTGCCGCTGGGTAAAATCAGAATCCGGCCTAAAGGTTCGGCGGGCGGTCATAATGGACTGGCTTCCATCATTCAATCGCTCAACACTGACAACTTCCCGCGCCTGCGGGTCGGCCTGGCCTCTCCAACCGCCCCAATTATATCAGGACAAACTGATTTTGAACCGGCCGATTACGTCCTAAGTAATTTTACCAGGGCCGAAGAACAGTCGCTTAAAAAAACGATGCCCGATATCACCGGGGCCGTCCATTGCTGGATAAACGACGGCGTAGAAAAATGCATGAACCGGTTTAATTAAGTGCATCCGGGACGAAAGCCGCCGAATCTATGCAGAACCGATAAAGTTTTATATGAAAGTTTCTTACCAAAGTCACCTCTTCCCGCCGATGAGGCGGGATGAGGCGGGAAACGGAGTACCCCAGATTGTCTCAATCTGGGAGTAACCGAGGTTGAGACAACCTCGGTTACTCCTTTAGGGACTAAATTTAATCGGTTCTGCATAGTTAGAGATATTGCGATCTATCTCTTACATAGTTATACCGGGTTAAATAATCAACGAATTGGTCTAGAGTTTGGTTTGACTCCGAGCGCGATAACCAAAGCCGCCGAACGGATTAAAAAAGGGTTAAAACAACAAAGAAGGTTGAGAAAAGATGTTGGGAAAATATTTAATTCAGTATTCAAGGTTTGACCCTACGGTACTCTATACCTGCGGGATGAGGGGCTTCCCTATGGGGGATATAGGGCTTGGGCATGGGGGATTATCCTATAGGGATAGGGGGAAGTAGGGCTTCTCTACACGGGATATGGGTTATGGTGGTCAGGGGTGCAGGGGATGGGGGTAAGTTGCTTTGGTAAATCGAAAGTTAGTATCAAAAATATTGACAAAAAAACATAAATCTAATTAAAATTGGGATAAATTTTAAAATAAAGACACCGGAAATAAGCAGAAATGAGAAGAAAAACAAAGCATAGAACAGGGCTACCAAGAATTGAAGGTATTGGAATAAAAGTACATGATGCATGGATAGGGTTCATTTGTATTTCTTGTAATACCTTAAATTTATTTTCAACAGGTAATACTTTATTGGACCCAACCAAAGCGTATAATACTGGCAATTGGAAATGTAACAAATGCAATTATTTGCACAATAAAGATTCACCATTACCATTTAAGGAATGGCCGGTAGAGTATACGGACCCGTCTTCAATAAAATGCCAGAGATTTTGGCAAGCATTCTTTAGAATTGCTACTGAAAATAAGGATTCTTATTGGAAACAATGCAATGCGTGCGGTCGAATTTTACTTTCCAATGCATTTAGTAGACATACAGGTTGGGGACCTTTAGAGAAACAGATGGAATGCAGAAGTTGCAAAGGTGCAATAAATGCGTACTTGAATCCCAGAAGAACAAAACAACAACTATATGAATCCAGCATCAAGAGACGCATTGGAGATTTATTATTGGAGGGCGAGAATAAAAATATTGATATAAATGATTTATTTAGAAGGTTCAATGGTAAATGCTTTAAAACAGGAGTTAAGTTAAACAAAAACAACCGAAGTAGCTGGGCGATAGACCATGTATTACCATCAAGTTGCTTATACCCTTTGACCAAGGAAAATGCCGCATTGCTTTCAAGGGAGGCGAACAATAATAAAAGAAATCAATGGCCAAGTAATTTTTACACCAATAATGAACTAATAAAATTAGCCAGCCTAACGGGTGCGGACTTGGATTTATTATCAAGCAAAAATCAAATAGTTAATCCAAATATAGATGTTAATAGGTGTGTAACAAGATACTTAAAAGTGCGCGAGCACTCTAATTTACAGAAAAGGATTAAAGAGCTGAAAAAGTTATTGGAAGATTTTAAGTTAATTGACAATCTATCCTTAAAAAACAAGAAACTTTTGGGGTACGTTAGATAGAGATTATTTTAATATAAGAAATTGATGAGCGGTCACGGTTCCTTTATCTCGTATTCCATGAGACTCGCACTGAGTAACATTTTCCGAGAAAAAATCTACAACTTTAAACCATTTCTTTGCTATTTTTGATAACTCTCCAGCCATATCACATTTCTTGCTTTTACCTAAGTGTAAAACAAAAACCCCATCGGATTTTAGTCTTTCCCTGGCTTGTCTAAAAATTGTTTCATAAACAGAAAAACTTGCCTTTTGTTTTTCGTCAACAAACAATAATGGCTTACTATAAAAATCTTCTAATTCCCATCCGCAAAACCAAAGCCTCATCCAATTAGTCAAATGGAATCTTGTGCTATCAAAAAAAGGTGGTGAGGTAATTACTGCATCTAAGTCAGAAATACAATTCGGCCACCACGAGGTAGCGTCCTGATTAAAAACCTGGCCCTCAACAAAATTTTGAGGTAATGCTTGTTTAAAACAACGCTCAACTTTTTGCCCAAGATAATAGATTAAAGATTTATATTCAAACGGACCACTTGGCGCATAAGGAGTTATTGGGTGTGATCTTCGGCTTAGTGCATAAGGACGATTGCCATGCAAGATATGAAGTAAACTTGAAAAGACTAAATTGTCTGACGCATTCTGAGGAGGATTTAGTGTAAAGTATCTTCGGGCTAATAAAATTTCATCTAACGTTCTTTTTTCATAGTAGTCAATTATAGTTTTATTAAAATTAATAGAATTGGCACTATTATATTCTCTTTCGTAGGGAGTATTATTTTTTATAAAAACGTTCAAGTTCTGTATTTTTTTAAAACACTCAGAGTTTCTTGACTTTTGGACCTTTGCTTTAGCAATGCTCAGTGCCGCAGGACTGATTTCAAAACTAAACGATTTGCAGCCATTCAATGCTGATTCAAAAGGTATTGTCCCTACTCCTGCAAATGGGTCAAGCACTGTACCTCCTTGTGGAACAAAAGTTTTTACCAGATAGAATGCGAGAGATGGTTTCATCTTGCCTTGATAAGAACATAAACTGTGAAGCGGATGCCCCCAATTTCTTTTTGAAAATGGCTTTTCTTGGTGAGGCAGGTTCTTTTTAAACTCAACCCAAAGATTGTTTTCATATTTTTTATTTGAAATACCTCTTTTCTTTGAACAAGATGCCTTTTTGTAGTTATATACAAGTAATGTCTGTTTTAATTTCATCCCGCTTTTCGAAAGTCTCTGCCTAAGAATCAATTCTTTATGCAAGGCAAATCCATGGTCTAACATTAATGCATCAAGTATTTTATCTGTAGGAACGTGTGTGCCGCCATACGCTGAATCACCGATATCAATCGCCACAGTTGCGTTATTTGTAAGGTGCTTTTTTACTCCTATGATTACAGAATTTAAATCATTGAAATACAAATTAACCATTCTTGGAATTCTCTTGTCATATGGATTGTCTTCTAATTGCGTTACTATTTTTTGCACCGCCGGATGAACATATCTGGACTGTTTCTTAATTGTTACATCGTTAATCCCTGCGGTTATAGATTTGTTACGAAAGTAAGATAAATCGTCAGGGTTATTAAGACATCTAAGAAACCACAGTTCTATTTTCGTGTTTCGAAAATAATTTGTTCCATTAAGATAAGGGGGGCTGGTAATAATTGCGTTTATGTCTAAGTATTGGACTAATGATATATTTTTAGCATCTTCACAAACGAGAATAGGTTTTACTGATATTTGTGCTAAATTTGATAAATCAGAAATTATTATTTTTAGATAACTACGTATGGATTCTTCTAAAGTCGGCGACTCCTTTTCTATTTCTTTACTATTTTTAAATCTTAGATCTCCAGCCCTTATTAGATTAGACACAGGAATTAGACTAGATAAAATAGCTATGCTTAAAAAATCAGCAGCCAAAAGGTTAGAACATGCAATATCATCTATCCATCTTCTTGCTCTCAGTATTTTTTCAAAGATACTATCGTCAAAGAATTTACTTTTCCCAAAGGTATTTTTGTAACTAATTTCAAGATGTTTGTCTTTTTCTTTTTTATTCAATTCCTTGTCTATATTTTCGGAAATATTTATTAATGCACTAATCAGTTTTTTCTTCGTGGCATCTTTTATTGTCAATGCCTGTATTTTAATTTTAGTTAAATGTTGAAGAAGAGGGTTTACTTCTGAATAGAAAGATGGAATATTTAATCCAGCTGTTGTTAACACTGTTGTTCCAGTCCCGGAAAATGGGTCAAAAACATTCTTGATTGACGGCATGAAGTTTTCTATAATATCTTTCACAAATTGAGGCGAATAACCTTCAAGAAATGGATACCAATTATGAAGTGATTCGTTTTCCCCACCTCTAAAAGTTGATTGCAGAGGGTCAAGATAGATATTAGTAAGATACAATTGAGAATTCTCTTTTATTAGATTGTTTGTTTTTCTTCTCAATAACCGAAGGCAGTAAGTATTTAATGATAAATCTTCTTTATGTGCATCGTAAACTAAATTTCGATAATTATCATGACCCAATATAGTTCTAATTTCTTGGCTGGTTAAACGGGATACGGAATCATAGATATCTAAATCCTTATCGCCAAAAGCAAGAGTCAATCCTTTTTTCTTGCTATCTCTGGCTGGGTAATCTGAATAGTAAATGGTTTTAAACTCTTGTTTCATATCTTACGAAATATATACCATAATATGGTATCTATGTCAATAAAACATCTTGCTGGAAAGCACGAAGATGCAGTTTTTATTTGTTTTCTGGTTTCGGGGGCAGACACTGGCTTTGAGAACACACTGATTTAGTCCTTACGGGATACAGTGTAAGGACAACTCATTTGTTTGTGCTAATTTCGGCTGTTTCGGTCTCGATTATTTAACGTTTAACTCTTTTTCGTCGTAACCTGATGGAATTTTCTTCCTTCTTTGATAATGGCTATTTCACACTCTATACACATAAAGTCACCTTCCGGGAAAGGTTTCCCCATTTCTATTCTATCTTCAACTTCATTGAAATCTACTATCCTAGAAAGACATAGGGTCAAACCTTGAATATTGAAAATAATTTAAAAAATTACTTAACAACATCGTGTCCTGTCCCATAAATTACTTGCCCCGATTCTATCGGGGCCTGCCGGCTTGACGACAAGGCCGGTCCGGTCAGGCGAGCCAACAGGCAGGGAATTATTGTTTTTATTCTTGCCTGTCCCGTTCTACGGGAACAATCACCTCAATAGGTGACCCCGATACTTCTTTATTTATCCTTTTTATCCTCTTTTGGCTCGGGTTCGGGTGTTAGGGTCAGTGTCTTGGCCTTGGAAATCAGGTCCACCAGTTCTATGACCTTGGCGTCATTCTTAAAAGCCGGAGCCAATGCCTGGGCCAGATCCAGCACCTCTTCTATTTTCTCGTCCTTGGCCCAATAACTCTGGCGCAGGATTTCGGCGAACTGGGACACCACCGCCGATAGTTTGAAACTGTCTGACGCATCAGCAAAGACCTTTTTCACTTCAGTGGTATTAATTTCCTTGGAGATTTCCTTGACCTCGTCATTATCGGGATTCTTAGCCCGGAGAAAGACCGTAGCTATCTTGCCGGTTTTATCTTCCCAGAGTTTTATTTCGTATAATGCTGTAACCGAGAAACCGGAACCGATGGCTCCGCCTTTTTCCTTGTCGTCCCGGAACTTGTTGTCCGCCACATCCCGGTTCTCATAACCCAGTAAACGATAAGAGCGCACCACGGCCGGATTAAAATCTACCTGGACCTTGACGTCCC
>CAKKQI010000093.1 GCA_919901895.1 Candidatus Brocadiaceae bacterium
GCCAACAAATACGCCATTGCCGTAAATACCACGCCTGATAAAGTGGAAGAGTCAGTCGCCGCGGCTGAATTGGATTCCCAGACCAAAGAAATGATGAAAACAATAGCCAACCGTATGGTCATCGTAGAAATTACACCTGCTCTGATTACCGCTAAATTAAACGGTGAAAAACTAAACCTGCCGAAATTACCTTATACACTGGACGGGACATTGTTCAAACCGCTTACGCAGGAAGAAGAACAATCAACCGCCGGTCTGGCGCAGGCAACTTATCAACCGGTATCTGACCTACCTCGATCGGGCAAACCAAATACCAAACTTTCTTTACCACCGGCTCAAATAGACCATATCCTGCATTCTTCATCCGTCGGACGAATCGTTACCTTCGGACCTGTCCCGATGCTATCGGGAGAAGAATACCCCTACTCCGTGCCGGTTAGTTTTTCCTACTTTGAAGGCAAAATAGCGCTTCATGGCCGAGCCATCGGGATGAAAATGGATAATATCAAAAATAATCCAAATGTTACCTTTACCGTTGACCGCTATAACGAAAAAGAGGGTTGGGTTAGTATTAATATCTTCGGTGAAGTAGAAATAATTCAGGACCCGGTAAAAAAAATGGAAACATTAATGAAGTATGGGACAGCTTACATTTCTCCGGCGGCAGAAATTGAACCAAAAGTAGCCGAGATAAAAGGACCATTTCAACCGATGAATATGCCACTGACTCTTCTGGTGATTCATCCGAAAGAAATCACTCACCGTGTTTCGCCTGTTCCCGCCGGGATGATGACTAAGCAACCTTATATTTCAGATGCCACTCAGGTACCAAAACCGGATTTACCAAAAACAGAAGGACCGCATTCTAAGTAATAATCACAAGGAGAAGCATTATGAACGTTGTTAAACAATTTTCCGTCTCGCTGGTAAACCGCCCCGGGGTTCTGGCTAATATTTGCCGGAGTTTAGCCGACTCCAAAGTCAATATTCTTGCCTTAACCATTGCCGACAGCGCTGATTTAGGTATTTTAAGAATGGTGGTAAATAATCCTGAATCAGCCCGGAATGCCCTTAGCCGTTTAGACGCACCGGTAAATGAATCGGATGTCCTCTGGATAGAAATACCCAACCGGACAGGTGCGCTGGCCGGAATTATTGAAAAATTAAGTCTTGCCCACATTAATATAGATTATGCTTATGTCACCACCGGCGCGGCAAACGGAAAAGCCACCGCCATTATTAAAGTCCAATATCCGGAAAAAGTAATGAAAGTCTTAAAAGAAAATGAATCCTCGTCGGAAAAACGGGTGGTGCTGCGACCGACGCTTAACAGACGCTAATTCCCGCAACAGGAAATTGTTTCTTCACCGGCCCCGTCCACCCGGCCAAGGCGGGGCGGATTATCGGGGGTTGAAATAAGATATTTTTTAACTTCAGACGAAGTTAGCGGTGCAATTCCGATAGTTTGTAATACGGTAATATTATCACGGGAGCGCACTTCGGCATTACCATCTTCACCAGATAAATCTGCATAACGAGCCGTAATCCCCGCGGCTAACTTTATATTCGCATCAGAATTATTACCTCGTAATATTGCCACAGGACCAGGACAATTTTTTATTTCAATAATCATATCCCCGTCGCGCACTAACGAAAGAAGAATTTTGTTTTCCAGTTCGTTCCGGCCAACCACTAACTTGGTTTGCGGGTTTAACCGGAAATGCCGGCCGTATTTTAAAAGCATCCCTTCATTGACGGTCAGGTCGCTGTAAGTCAAAATATCCTTCACGCGCCGGCTGAATGACGGGTCGGTCAACAGACAGCCGCCGGACGGACAGGGATAGTCTTTAAGTTCAAACAACTCGGCCAGACTAATTTGTTCCTTTCTGGAACGCCCTTTGATAGCCGATAATTTTTCCCGGTTAACCCAACCCATTTTTTCCGGGATCGTCGGCTCCAGAACGCGGGCGGAAAGCGGCCGCAAAATTAATCCCTCCAGCCCGGTTTCTTTTTCAATTAATTTTAATGCCCGTAAGTGCTGTGACATCGGCCGTTGCCCTAAGACTTCGCCCGTTACCAAAAAAGAAGCACCGGATTGTTTCATATAATCAGCCGCAGTTTTAAACATCAGAATCCGGCAATCAATACACGGATTCATCTGACTCCCGTAGCCGTAACGCGGTCGCTTGACTATCTCAAGAAAAACCTCGCTATGATTAATCACTTTTATCGGAATGCCAAACGTCTCCGATACCCGTTTGGCTTCAGAACCGCAGGAAGAACGTTTTGAGGTGCACTGGCAAAAAATCGTGGAAAAATTCAACGCCTCAACTTCAATCCCCTGCTCCAGCATCAATTTGATGGCCAGGGTACTGTCCAGCCCGCCTGATAATAAAACTAGCGCTTTCATTATAAACTTTCTCCGAAAATTTATATTATTAAAACAAATTATTTACTTTAAAACAATATAAATTTTCTTTACTTTGATGAATTTTCTTGATACAAGAAAATTTATTTATGAGCGGTATTCTGATTATTAACAAACCGGCCGGCCTTACTTCCCATGATGTCATTGACATCCTGCGTCAGGTCAGCGGAGTGAGACGCATCGGCCATACCGGCACCCTGGACCCGATGGCCACCGGCGTTTTAGTTACCTGTCTGGAACAGGCCACCCGGATTATTGAATTCATCCCTGATGATAAAGAATACCAAGCCGTTCTGCAACTTGGGACAACCAGTGATACGCTGGATAGAACGGGAAAAATTTTAAGCCACCAGCCGGTTAATCATATTTCTGAGTTACAGATAAAAACTGAGGTCGCTGAATTAATCGGTTCGCTCAAACAGGTGCCCCCCATGTTTTCGGCTATTAAAATCAAAGGCCGCAGATTATACGAATTAGCCCGCGCCGGACAGTCTATCCCCCGGCCCGCCCGAACCGTGGAAATCTATGACCTAAAAATTACCGCGATCAATTTACCGTTCGTTCATTTAAAAATCCATTGTTCTTCAGGCACTTATATTCGTTCGCTCGCAGAAACGGTTGGAGAAAAACTCGGCTGCGGCGCCTTGCTTTTTGATTTAACCCGGACCAGAGTCGGGCCATTCGGATTAGAACAAAGTATTCAACTACCGCAACTCAACTCTTTGATTACCCTAAAAAAATTACTTAAACCGATGGAAACAGGAATTAATCATTTACCAACTATTACGGTTTCGCCGAACGATGCGCAAAAAATAAAAAACGGCCAATCACTAAAACAAAACACGACCAGACCATTTCCGAACCATTATGTCAGAATTTATACCAATGATGCCAACCTGTTGGCCATCGGCAAAGTTCACTACTCACCTAACAACGAATGTTTTTTAAAACCGGTTAAAGTTTTAACGGTAATCAACGATGTTTCCCGATAGAGGATACATCGTTGATTTCAATGAACCCCGCCGAGGCGGGGTTCATTGTCTACCACTACCACTCAAAAATGGAGAGTTTCAACTATGCCGTTACGATTAAATTTTCTTATTAATGTTTCAGCCAAAGGACTGATTCGTCCTCTGGCGTCAGCCGTAGGACTGATCCGCCTCTGGCCGGAAAAAAAGGCAATGCCGATATACCTTACATTCAAAAAACTATGTCGTATCGGCATAGACAGCCATTTCTTTTTTTCTTGAATTTTCTGCAAAAAATACTTAAATATACTTATGAAAAACAATCTGCGGTACTTATTGTTAACATTAATTATCGCCATTACGGCGAGTTGCAGCGAATCGGAACAACCCGTTACCCGCCTAAAACTCGCCACCACCACCAGCGTGGAAAATTCCGGCCTGCTATCTTACCTTTTACCGGAATTTGAAAAGGAATTTAATTATAAAATTGATGTGATTGCGGTGGGCACGGGTAAGGCCTTAAAATTAGCCAGACAGGGCGATATCGATGCAGTCCTGGTCCACGACCCGAAGCTGGAAGAAAAATTTATCGCGGACGGGTTTGGGGTTGACCGCCGGCCGATAATGACGAATGATTTTTTTATCGTTGGGCCGGCGGATAATCCGGCCGGTCTCAAAATAGCCGACCCGGCTCAATTCGCCCTGCAGAAAATTGCCGGGACGCCAAGCATTTTTATTTCACGGGGCGATGAATCCGGCACCCACCAGAAAGAAAAATTCCTCTGGGAACTTATCCCCCTAAAACCACTGGGAAAATGGCATCTGGAAAGCGGGCAGGGAATGGGCGCAACCTTGATTATTGCCAACGAAAAAAAGGCCTATTGCCTGACCGACCGAGCCACTTATTTATCTTTTAAAAAAAAGATTGAACTGCTCATTCTTTGCCGGGGTGACACGCAGTTAATTAATCCTTACAGTATCACCACTGTTAATCCGGCTCGCTTTCCCAACGTAAAATATGAAGCCGCAACTAAATTAATTAACTGGCTGACCTCTCCAGCCGCTCAAAAAATGATCGGTAATTTTAAACAGCAAGGCGAAGTCCTTTTTGACCCGGTCATGCAGGAAAAATAACAAAAAGATGGAATATTGGAAAAATAGAATCATGGAAATAGATCCCCTCAGTATTCCAATTTTCCAATATTCCATTATTCCATTATTCCAATTACGTAGATACCTATGAACTTCTGGCCCGGTATTTTAAACGCCCTAAAAATGATACTGCGGTTTGACCCGGAAATGCTCCGGATTTGTTTTATTTCCGTTAAAGTTTCTCTCATTTCCACCACCTTGGCTACCCTGATCGGCGTTCCGCTCGGACTTCTGATTGGTTCCAAAAACTTTTACGGACGCGGACTGCTCCGTCTCATTTTAAACAGTTTGCTGGCCGTACCAACAGTGGTAATCGGCCTTTTTATTTATTATCTCCTCTCCCGGCAGGGTGCCTT
>CAKKQI010000094.1 GCA_919901895.1 Candidatus Brocadiaceae bacterium
TATCATCAGGCGGTTCCACCCGGATTGTAATGTGCATTTTAAAGTTATTTCCACCGGTAAATATTTTCTTAAGCGGTCCGCTTCAAAAATCGGCTGGTGATTAAGCCAGAGTTTAAAGGGCGCCGAAGTAATAATCCGGATGATAACTTCGCGTTCAGCCGGCAGATTAATCTGGCTGATTCCGTAAACAACCCCCCGCCCGGACTGGTCAGACGGCAGGTAAGAAAAGAAATTAATCTCCGGTTCCTGTACTGACAACGGAAATAACCTCCAGGAAATAGTTTTATTCTGACGGGACAAAGCGGGGTATGATTTTTCAAAAGATAGAGCGGTCATTTCTGTTTCCGGCCACCAGGTATCATCAAACGCGGATAGATTGGTACTCCCCCAGGGTCCGTTAAAAGCCCAACGGCTGATAAAACCCGATTGCCCCAGAATATCCCGGTTTTTTTCCCATCTTCCCTGAAGCAGGTAAAGTTTCCTGAGATAATCCATTAACAGGGTTTTATTAAAACCGTTTTTAATATCTTTTTTAAAAATTTCTTCCAGCGGGTGAATCAAAGAAGTCCGGTCTTTAAGATAAGAATGGAAAGACGGCAGGGCGCGGACAATAAATTCAACAATCGGTTTATCCGGATTATTTTTTATGACCTCCAGCCATTCGTTTACCAGGGTATCATAATTGCCTTTTTGTAAAGCCGGGGAGCAGAGAACGGATTCCTCCAGCGAACTGATTTCTGGCTGACCAAAAAGTAACCGGTCATTGGTCGGCCCAGGCCAACCGGCCAGGAAGAGGATAAGCCCGATACAGCCAAGTTTTTTTAGCATTTAAGTTTATGATCTAACTCAAGTTGACCGGGTTTTTGTCCGCCATAGGACGGATCAGTCCCCGCCTGAAGCGAGGCTGACAACTCAAGTCCGCCTAAGGCGGATTAGTCTTGATTATATTGAGTTGTATCAACTCTCCCCGACATTCGTCGGGGTCCGCCTCCGGCGGAAAAGAGTTGAGTTACACAGTTACAACAACTTGTCGCATCATAGGTTATAAAAAACCCCCGGTCAATTTAAGTATATCGCCTTTCATGAAAAGTTAGTTAAGAGACTCTAACAAAACTCCTAAATACCCCTACGCTGTCATTACGAATCCACCCCGCCTGGTCGGGGCGGATGAATCAATCTCGTCGGGATTGCTTCGTCGTCACCCGATGGACATCGGGGGACTCCTCGCGATGACGATTCGCGTGGTTTTGTTAGAGTCTCTTAGTCCATTTCTAAAACTATTTCTTTATCTTCATTCCGGTCAACCTGACCGGCGAATTCACGGAATTCTTTATAATCTACCGGGTTAATCCGCGTGGCTTCCAGGCGGAATTTTTGAACCACCTTGATACTATTTTTATCAATCTGATAAAACATAGAAAAGGAACCGAATTTATTTTTAATTTCCGTGTTCTCCGGAATTGATTTAATTTTCATCTGTTCCGGAATAACAAACTCGTATTTAATTTCCTGGACGAGCGGCGTATTCAAAAGTAAATCAAACTGGCGTTCGGATTTGGAACACAATTTTGGCAGTAATTTTAACGGTAAAAGCACTGCCCGGAAATGTAATTCCGGTCCGCGCGATTGGGCAAAAGACGGGATTTCCACCACCCAGCGATAAGTAACCGGTTCTTTAAGATCAGCCAGGTTAGAAAAGGTTGCTTCGGTTACCCGGGCGCCGCCGAAATCACGGCCGAATAATCTTTCAATCAGCAATTTGGCGCGTGATTGGTTAATAAAATAATAACGGTAATTAGCGGCCTGGTCGCCGTTCAGGGCACCGGAAATAACTAATTGCGCCTGGCCAGCCTGATGGATCGGGCCGGTTATTTTTTCATCCCGGGAATTTTCATCAGGCCGGGCATCAGGAATTTTCTTTAATTCTCCGCCGGATTCATTTACCACAAAAACCTTTGCCCCCAGGTCACCTCCGGGTAAAGTGCCCATCGGGAAATAAGAAGCCGTGCCGTCCAGCCAGAGCGGGCGGCCGTCTTTTAACGTCACGCCGGAAATACAGTGGTTGAAATGCTCAATCATCGGCAGGGTTAAATCATCTTCTCCCCGCGGTTCTTCCAGCGCGTTAATCAAAACCGGCTCAGCCCGGATACCGAGTTCTTTCAAAAAAACATTGATTAAAAGCGCCTTGTCTTTGCAATCACCGAACTTACGGGCGAAAATCGTGGAAGCATTGTAGGGCTGCCAGCCGTGAATCCCGTATTCCCAGGCTTCGTACCTGATTTCGCTGATGACAAAATTATAAACGGCGTTTATTTTTTCCAACTCGGAAATGTTTTTATCAGGCACCAATTCCTTTAATTTCAACCTCATTTCATCATTAAAATCATAAGTCCGTTTGATTAACTGCCAGTACCACCGGCCGAACTCGCCCCAGTTTCCGTAGGTGGAAACCTGGAGCATCGGAATGATTTCTTCAGCCGGCGGCATCTGCGGTTCCGGCCGGAAACTTTTAGTATCACCGACTTCCCACTTATAAATTACCGTTTGGGCCTCTTCGGTAATCTTCGGCTCTAACGTAATATTTTTCAAGTTGAAATAAAATTTCCGGTCCGCCGGAGCAATTAAAATATAAATTGAACGGGCGGTGGGATCATTTGTTCCAAAATAAAAACTATCGCCGAAGTAATCGCCGAAAAAGTCGGGCTGTAAATCGGATATTTTATATTCCAGGTCAACAATATCCCCTTTGTTTAAGAGCGGCAGGTCAATTATCTGTCCCTGATTAAGCCGGGCTTCTTCAATGGCGCCATCCGGATGGAGAACCCGCGCATTAAGAATCTTTAAACTCTGCCGGGCTGAATCAGACCGGAGCCGAACCACATCAAAATCCTTAATCCCTTTTTCACTCAGGATTTTTACCACCCGATGCGTGTAAGAACTGCTCGTTCCCTCTTTGTTAACCCGGACAATTTTTTGGTCCAGCAAATAATAAACCGCCGCTTCTTCGGCTTGTCCCGCGATCGCGGTGACCGGAATTTTTTCCGCCGTTTGCCCGGTAATCATTTCCAGCGTTTCTTTAAACGGCGCCTCAAAAGAGACCGGCCCGCCTGAAGCGGACGAGATAAATTCAAGATACCTTTTCAGCCGGATATTATTGGGGTTTATCCTCAAGGCGGATTGCCAGACGGCCAGGGCTTCGGGGCGGCGGCCCAGCCGGTCAAGATAATCACCTTTTTGAAAAAGAAGATTATGGTTATCCGGAAAAATCTGAAGCGCCTGTTCGCATTCTTTTAAAGCGCTGAGGTAATCTTCCAATCCGTCAAATATATTAATCCGCTCCAGATAAGGTTGAAGACTGTAGGGAACTAATTCAGCCATCCGGCGGCATTCTTCAAGCGCCGGTTCAATTAATTCCTGGCGGCGGTAGAGATCAATCAATTTAGCCCTGATATTATTATCGGTATAATTGGTCTGCTTCAAATACCGCTGATAAATTTGCCCGGCTTTTTTAACCTGGCCTTCATAACCCAATTCGTGAGCGTAAAATAACTGGAATAATGGAGAATCGGGATACCGTTCGGCCAGTTGTTTCCGGCGCCGGCTTACTTCAATTTCAAAACCTTTGGCGGAAAGTAACTGGAGTTCCAGGTAGTGCGCTTCGGCATAATCAGGGTTAATCGTCAGTGCCGTTTTAAGATAAGCATAACTCTTTTCAATATTCCCCAGTGAAGAATAATAATATTTAGCCAGTTCTAAAACCGCCCCGGCTGAGGCCGGGTCAACCGCCGCCGCAGTTTCCAGGGCCCAGCGGTAATGGTTTTCTTCCCGTTCGGCCGCCATCGCGGTTTCCTCGCGTAACGATTGCGCCAGATAATAATAGAAATAAGCCTTGGATTCCGGTCCGCTTGAGGCGGACAGCGCCTTCTGGAATTCAGCCGTATCCAGCCGGGATTGGATATCAAAATGCTGGCGGATAAAATACAGATATCCCAGATAAAAATGGCCGGCGGCTGAACGTGGATTGGCCTTAACCCACTCTTCCAAATAATCCAGACTGCCCCGCTGGACCGGCGGTTGGTTCTCCGGCTGTTTTTTTTCAGGAACCGTTATTCCGCTGATTTTATTTTTATCGGCGGTTTGGGTTAACGGGGGAAGAGCCGCACCGGACGGTTCGGTCAGGCGTAACCGGAAGCCCCAGGCATTATCCGATTGAACGCTTTTAATTAAAATTTTATTCCAGCCCTCTTGCAAAACTACCGGGACTGCCTCCTGGTCAAATCCGCCTAAGGCGGACGGCCGTTTTATTTCATTACTATAAACTAATTCATCATTAAGCCAGAGTTTAAGGCCTTCATCGGAAGCGAGCCGTAAAGCAACCCCGCCACGGCGGGGCGCATAAACATAACTTAAGGCGTATGCCAGGGTTTTATCGTTAGGATACAAAAGAGCGTTAAAATCAACATATCCGCCTGCGGCGGACGGCACCGACCAGGCGCGCCATTGCACCGGCCAGTTTTTGCCTTCTAATGTTGCGGTTAAATCTATCTTTTCTTCCGGCTGATAAACGAACTGGAAGCCATTATGCGACTCATTATCAAAAGAACCGATAATCTGCCATTCGGTGATAAAATTCAACTCCTGGATTTTTGCCGCTGATTCTTTAAGTTGGCCGCTTCTCAGAAAATTCTGCCCCAGGTACCAGGTTACCCACGCTTGAAAATTAGGTTCGTTTTCTTTGGAATCAAGTTTGCTTAAAAACTTTGCCAGGTCTGGGTAGTCGGAAGTGTGATTATACCATTCTACTAATTGGTGCAAATAAACTTCGCTTAAGCCCATCAACCATGGCTCATTATTTTTGAATGGTTTTTGCGACAGGATTTCCGGAAGGATCTTTTTATACAACTTAACGGCCTGTTGATAATCTCCGCGTCCGGCCGCGGCCCAGGCCGTCCGGGTTGATTGCTCAATAGTTTGGTCAAAAACCGATTCGGCCAGGACGGTTTTTAACGTCGCCCCACCATTTAAAAATAATAAAATACCGAAACAGAGGGATAAAAAATTATTTTTTTTTGCTCTGTTGAAACCCTTGGTTTCCCGTGCCTTGTCATTGCGAGAAGCGAATGTAATGAGCGGCGAAGCAATCTCAAAACAACAGGATTGCTTCGCCCCACTGGGGCTCGCAATGACACTTTGGGTAAGGGTTTCAACAGAGCATTTTTTTTTCATTACTTAATTAACCTCGCCCCGGCCCAGACCGCCCGGTCCAACACATAATAATCTTCACCGTCATTAACCACCAGTTTTATCTCCTTAACATCGGTCACATCCAGAACTACTTCTTTGGGTTCATCACCCCATTTGATTATCCCGTCCGCCTTAGGCGGATATAATTTTTTACCGTCCAGGTAGATAATAAAATTAACGCTTCCGCCCGGACCAGATTCATCATCAAGTCCAACCGTAACAAAAAATTTCCGGTACCGGCCGTTTAAAGCATAGGTTAACTCGCTATTGGCATGCACCCCGAGCCCTTTATAATATTTTTTGTTTTTCAGAGAACTCGTCCGTTTATGATAAACACTTTTGTCTTTTTGGTAAGGCCAGAGAAACGGGATTGATTTATCACTCACGGTTAAAAACGAAGGGTATTCTTTAACATCAACCGGTTCAAGGTCTGACAAATAGACACAACGCTCGTTTTTGAAATAAAAATAAGAAATTTTGTCAAAAGGCACCCGGTAATCCTGTCCGTTAAATTTAAAGTAGAGAAGACGTTGTTCGGCTTTTTGAATCTGAACGGTTAATCGGCTGCCATCCTGACAAATCAGACGGGCTGTCAAGGCACCATCGCCTTGATGGGAGGGTTCGCTTAACTGGGCAAAAGCCACCCACCAGATATTAGCAAATTGATAGGTCCGTTCTTTTCCATAAAGAGAGGATTTTATCGTTAGATTGTTCGGTTGAACCGCCGTAATAATGCCGGCATCCCGGTCGCCGTTAAGAAAATAAACTTCATCTTCCGTCGGTGTCCCTGATAATAATGACCGGTCTTTAGATAATTGATTTTTTAAATTGATGATTAATAAATGTTCAAACTTAATTAGGGCATCACCTAATATATTTGATTGGATGGCAATGGCATCAGGCCGACTTTCTTTAATAATCCCATAAATAATATCACGGTTATTAAGAGTAATCTCATAAGCACCGGCCGGTAGAGATGGTAAATTTGAGGTAAATTCAATATCCAGCAGTTCCCGGCAATTTAAAATTTTTTCCCCATCGGCTACCTGCAAAACACATTGGCCATTTTCATCAATCCTGAAATCTGAACCGGTGAAGATTTGATTATTAATATTTCTCAACCTGATGTCGCCAGTCCCCGATAATCCGCCTAAGGCAGACGGGACCGGCGGTTCGGCCGTCTGGGCTGACAAAATATTTCCGATCACCACCAGAGCGGAATAAGTTAACAATCCAAATAAAATGATTAAGACCGCTGAATTTTTTATCATAAGCCAAAGTGCTAATATAGATACGTTGTTTCTTCTCTAATATTAGCAAAAAAATAAAATAATCGCAAGATAAACATAAAGAGGACGTAACGAGAAGTGCATCCCCGGTTTGTGGTAATATCATAATGCGGGTAGCCCAACAGACTGTGTCATAATCCTCTTTTTGTCATTGCGAACCCTAAAAGGGTGAAGCAATCTCTATTTAATGAGATTACTTCGTCGCCCCGTTCCGCTCAGTCGGGACGGGACTCCTCGTAATGACATTATGACACAGTCTGCAAGCCGGGACTTAGACCTACCTACGCTAAATCAGCTAAAAAACATTTTGTTTCCGTTCATAATTTGTGTTTATTCGTATGTTATTATCTTTAATTCGTGCCTATCTTCTCAAAACCACATCCCCTGGATGAATATT
>CAKKQI010000095.1 GCA_919901895.1 Candidatus Brocadiaceae bacterium
CACTTGTCTGTTGCCGAATCAATAAAAATTAACTCAATCAAGGCGGGCAAAAATCAGATGGGAAAAGAAAGCGCGGTTTTGTTACACCAGCAAAAAATATATCATTGCAACAAATATCAGATAACAAAATCCGGCTATTTACGGGTGACGGGATGGTCGGCTGCGCATAAAAATTGATAAAGCATAGGCGAGATAAGTACCTTTTCGCGCCATATATAATTTATCAGGAGACGCTCAATGATTTTACCGGCTGATAATTTATCGCCTTTGTTCAGATAACATTGCGCTAACGTTATTTGATAATCAGTGTTGGAATCAACTTGAACCGATTTGCCGGCGAATTGAATTGCATCATTAATATTCAAATTTAATGCCAGATAGAGCCGGGCTAAACGGTCGTAATAAAAACCATCTGCCGGATAAACATTTATTCCTTTCTCGTTCTCCTTAATCATTTTGTGTTTGAGTTGCTCCGCCTTATCTTTTTCTCCAACACGTTGATAGGCCGTTACTAACGATAGTTGAATGTCAAAATTAGTAGGATTGAGTTCGTATGCCTTCTCCCGACATTTCAGCATCTCGGGCTTATTATCCTGAAGACCATAGCATGCGGCTAAGTTAACCCAACTTTCCGGATAGTTTGGGTCAATCGGAATTTCCGCTTCCAGATGTTCTTGTAAAAGAGTTAAGATCTCTTTATCTTTAGTACCAGCGCCCATGATATTAAGAATTGTCTGGTAACGTGTTCGGCAGTGGGTATTCGGGTCTTCTATTATTTTTGCCAGAGCGGGAAGATCAAGTCCGGTTTCCCGGGGCGGTAATGGTCCGGGAGGTTTTGCTTCACCTCTTAACCAGAGAATGGACTGACAGGTTGGGCTGATATTAGTACCTGTAGATTTTAGTCCAGATTGAAAAAAGGCAGAAGGAACAGGCTCGCCGACCAGGAATAATTCAATCGCAGCAGTTGCCTTTTCATCATCATTGCCTTCCTGCAATAATTTTTTATACTGGGCAATCTCCTTTTCGGTACGACGAATATGGGTGGGGTTGAGATAGGGCTTAACGGGTTCCGGAGCAAGAGGGGCAGAATCAGTTGCCGAGACTGATTTTTGCTCGGTCTGAACCTTTATCCAAATATCATAGTAAAACCTTTTAAGGGTTAAGTCGTCTTTGTAAGGCGGCTGTGTTAACAATTGAATTAGCCTATCGTTGTCGCGAAGAATATCAGGAGAACTAAGAAGCAAACAATATTCAAGATATTTTTTAGCTGGTTCCGTAAGATTTGCCTGGTGACATAGTTCCAGAAGCCCCAGAGCATCCTCACGATCTAACGCTATCGGTATCTGGTTTAATAATTCTAAACATTTATTTCGTTGAGAGGGTTCTAATTTCTTAAGCGTTTCTAATACTTTTGGTATAGTCTGGGGCGGAGGAGTTAAATTATCAAGCCAACTCAAGGGTACCGGACAGAAACGATTTCCACTGATACTGGTATAGAACCAAAAGGTATCATCATATTTGACAGGTTCAGAATAGGGCCTAATGGGGTATAATCGACTTATTAGTTGTCCATTTTCTACATCAAATAGATAAATGAGATTGTCCCGATATGTATAGCCACCAGGTCCTGTCGCCGCTTTCATAATTTTACGACAATAAACCATTCGGTCATTCTGAATATGCCAGATGTCATCACCCGTTTCCCACATTCTTCGCTTCCATTTAATGTTATCACTATCATAATCAATTCTATAATATTTACCTCTGTTGCTAAGCAAAATGATTTTATTGGGCAAGATATTAATTGTTGGATATTCTCCGATATCAGGAACCAGCAATTTGATCTGCTGGGTTTTCCGGTCCAAGGTAAAAAGGTGCTTCTTGTCATCAATAAAGAATATAATATTATCAGTAACTCCGCACGGATATCCTGGAATCTTAACCCTTTCCTTAACCTCCCCCCCTTTGAGAATATCAACCACTAAAAATTCATGAGAAGTATTTGACCACATATAAAGTACTCGGTTAATTGAGTCAACTTGCAGATAAGGACGATAAGCAACATTTAAAGGAAACGTCCAAAGAGTTTGCCCGGTTTGGATATCAATTGCCTCTATCAGATTATGTAATATTCTATATATCAGAACGACTTGATTATCTATAAGCGGCAATAAAACCTTGTCATCGGCATAATCATAGAGCCAGGTCTTCCAGAGGAGTTGACCGGTTGTCTTCTCAAAGGCACAAAGATAATGCCAACTATTCCATCGGTGGTCATGAAGACCGTTGACCATGCTAACCTGCGTCCCTTTATTACCACTTACTTCTACTAACAGATTATGAGGATTAGTAATAAATTGGTTCACACGGCCGCCACCGCAGAAAAATACTTCAAGTCCTGTTTTATCTAATCCCAAATAATACGGCAGGGAATATTCCCAGAGCGGTTTTTGTGGTTTGGTCAGGTCATAGACAACAATTTTCTGGCTGTAATTTGATGCATACCCCGGTCCTTCGCGGGCGGGCACACTATAACCCTTCACACCGTAAAAAAGAGAACCATCTAAAGCAAATTGAGTTACTCCGGGTGAAATAGATCTACTATCCAGGGACAAATCAGAAGGTCTATTTCCGAACAGGGAAGGTTTTTCTATTTTCCACTCGGGTATGGGTTGATTTTTATCAGGTATCGGCTCAGATTCCGCGCAGACTATCTCTTCAAAAATCCGATATGCTTCGGTATGATTTTTTCCCTCAAGTTTTTGATAGCCGACCTGAAAGGCTTTAACCAAACGAGTATGCTCTAATTGGCTGACTTCAACCTGCTGCCAATGGCTGAGAAAGACGGACCGGACAAAACAGTCATAGGCGGGATACCAATATTGATTTTCCCAGAATGCCTCACCTAATTGACGCAACGCCGGCACGGTTTCTTTAGACTCAGCCAGATATGATAAAAGATTACTACGGACAAGTTCTAAATGACCAATCCTGATTAACATCTCCTCTGCCCGGTATCGGAGAGTTTCCGTATTTTGAGCGGAACAGGCAATTATTCCTTTAAGATAAGTCTGAAATGCCCTGTTGTTATCACCGGAAAATTCATATAGAGCGCCCAGGCGGTAAAATAATTGAATGCTTTGCGGTAATTTATTCAAACCAGATTGGTATATCCCTATAGCGTTGTTAGATTCTTTAATAGTCTCGTAGAGTTGACCTAAATCTATATAACCTTTTTCCCATTGAGGGTCTTCTTTGAGAAGGCATTTAAAAAGGGAAATTGCCCGTTGGGGTGGAAGATGGCTAACCGCAGATTGTCCGGCCTTTAATCTGACTTCACGCTTGACTTCTTCTTTCAAGGCGATTTTTTCCAGGACAGGCGCGCTCAAAGAAAGTAAACTATGAGCGGCGCATAAATCGTTAACAATTTTTAACTGTTCCTCTGCTGATTTCTTTTCTATATCAATTACGAACGTGCCGAACTGTTTTTCAAATTCCGGCGTGACCCCGTAAGTAATTCTCTTCAGAATTAAGTTTACCCTCATTCGAACTTCCGGGTCGTCTGAGCGCTGGACAGCTTTCAAGAATGGTTCAGCTGGTTCGCCCAGAGACCAGAGATTATATGTAGCCGCTTCTCTTATTTGCCAATCTTGGACGCCTAACTGTTCTATTAACCGTGTAATCTCATCAGACAACGGCGGTTTTTCTTGAGCAATAATACTCCCGGAAAGAAAGAAAATAATCACAAATAATCGAAGTGATTTCATAAGTTATCGAGAAAATGGAACGATGCCCTATATTATTTAGCAAGAATTAAGCAAGGCGTCTCCGGAATTGCGATATTTATTCTTTTTCTTCCTGCGTTTTTGCTTCGGATCGGTCTGAAATCTTTCTTAATATTAAATTGGCTCTCATCCGCACTTCGGCATCATCGCTCTTAAGAGCCTTTCTCACCCAGGGCGCCGCCAAACTATCCATTTCAATTAATGCCTCGGTGGCCTTGTCTCTGTCATAAAAATCAGTATCGCCTAATTGCCGAAGAATAGGATCAAACCTTGAATAATGAATATTTTAAATAAATTACTTGACCGGTCGGAAAAAATTAGTACTATTCTTTTAGGGCGGAACGTCTGGCTTATCGGTTCACCAGAGAAAAAAAAGTTAAGACAAAATGTCGGTAAAATATTTAATTCATTATTCAAGGTTTGGCCCTAAACCCTCGCGTGCCGGACGGTAAAATGTGGCGCCGAGCGAAAAAAGTCCGATTTGAACGTGTTGCTCACGGATATATGTTTCCAAATCAGCCCGTTTAACACGCCAGTTGTGGACAACCTTAAAGGCGGGAATATCGCCTCTTTTAATCATCCGCCGGACGGTAAAATACCTACCTGCAACGCCTCGGCTACCTGCCGGACGGTAAGAGATGAGGTCTCTTCCATTATCAATATAGCATTCGTTAAATTTACGCTTGCGGCACTTCCAGTGTCATCCCCGTAGGGGACGGCACGACAGTATCATCCCTATTGGGGTGGTACTTCCAGTGTCACCCCTATTGGGGTGGCACGACCGGGATATTCCAGATGGCGTTAAAGGCGATGCCTTCGGTCATCGGACCGGTGAACTTCATCTTTTTGGAACGGACCAGTTCCATCGGATGCACCTTGCCCGTAAAGTAATCCACGAAATCATTCCCGGCCATATCCAGTATCAGTTTGGCGTTTTCCAGTTTACCGGGATGCACGGTGCATTTCTGGTCTTTAATCTCCAGCCACCATTCCCCCCCGCCGTCGCCCGCGATATTGAGTTGTATCTGGCGGTTGTACCCTTTGGACCGCATCGCATTAAACATAACCGGGAGGCCATCCACCAGTTCTTTCACAGTTGCCATAGCATTTCCTCCTCTAAACACGAATTATAATTACAAAGATTCTAATAACCCCGATAAATTAAGTATTTCATCCGACCATTGCTTTGATTGTTTAATCAACCGCTCCCGTTCGGATTGAATCTGATAAATTTCGGACAATCGTTGATAATAAAGAGCTAACTGCAGCTGTAATTCGGCTAATTTTGCCTGTGTTTCCACTTCCGCATCAGGCGCGGCCCATTCAATAAAAAATTCGCTTTCCCGAAGCAGGTTGGATACCGCCTTTTGATTATCAGGATGTTCGGCAAAAGATGAAACTCTGAGGAGATTGGCCGCCAGGCCGCCCAGTCTGATAGAGATGGGGTCGCGCAAATAGCGTTGCTTGATATCTTCCAAACTTCTCATTTTACCCCTTCCAGCAATTTACGGGTAATTATTTCCACCTGTTTTTTAATTTTAGGGTCTTGTATAATCATCGAGCGGTTATTCTGGTTAGGACGGATATTAATTAATGACTCAAATTTAACCTCTTGAATATTAGGCACCCAATCAGCCCCCCAGATATCTTCCTGTTGACTTCCATCTTTCAGCAGTTCCGCTTCGCAATCTGCGTGTAATTGCCCCCCGCCGGCCAGAATTTCCCGTTCAATATCCACCGCAATTTTAATATAATCGCCTAAAACATTCAACATCTCTATCATCTCTTGAGGTGTCGCCTTCTGCTGGATAATATGTATCGGCATAATATTTCATCTCGTCGCAATCATTCCCCCGTCCACGAAAATCGTCTCGCCGGTAATGTAATTCGCCTCGTCGGAGGCCAGGAAAAGAATGGCCGGGGCAATATCTTCCGGCAAACCCAGCCGCCCCAGCGGAATTTTTTCTTCAAACCATTTCACCCGGTCTTCGTTAGCGAACAGATTTTTAGTTAAACCGGTCCTGATCATCCCCGGTCCGACCGCGTTTACATTGATATGATAACTGGCCAAATCAACGGCCATCCCCTGGGTTAACATTTTTAAGGCGCCTTTAGAAGCATTATAGGCATTCTGCCCCTTGCCGGCAATCACGGACATCACTGAAGTAACGTTAATGATTTTACCGGACAGTTTTTCGGTCAGTACCGGCATAACCGCCTTGACGCAACGGAAAGCGCCCATCAAATTAATATCCATTATTTTCGCCATGTCTTCCTCCTGAAGAACGGGCAGTGGCACAAATTCATTGGTACCGGCGTTATTAACTAAAATATCAACGGTCCCAAAAGATTTAACCGTTTCTTCAACCATTTTTTCCACTTCTTCCGTTTTAGCGATATTTACTTTGACGGCGATCGCCTGGCCGCCGGCCGATTTAATCTTCCGGACAGTTTCTTCAGCCCCTTTGAGATTAGCATCAGCCGCGGTTACTCTGGCGCCTTCTCTGGCAAAAAGAATAGCCGTCGCCGCGCCGATACCGGAACCGGCGCCGGTAATAATAGCCACTTTATCTTTTAAACGCATAACTTCTCCTAAGGTTACAAAATGTTACCAAGATTACCTGATGCTACAATTAGTTACGCAAAAAAAATAACCAGTAACCTACTGTAACATTTCTTGTAACTATTTGTAACGTTAAACTTATCCGTAAAGTTTCTCCTGCGCCTTGAGGAACCGTTCCATATCATTAGCCGGATAGAGTTTGGTTTCAAAAATACATTTCTGGGCGCTGAACCCAAAAGATTGAACTAATTTCAGTTCCGGCCGCAGGGAAGGCGGAACGAAAAGCTGGGTGTTTTTCCGGCCATGCTCTTCACAGTAAAGACAAATGGCCGGACCGACTTCTTTAGCCGGCACTTCCATATCTTTAAAGATCGTCTGAAAAATACTGAACTCCTGGCAGTTCAGAAACTCCGTAATTTTTATTTTCGGCTCTTCTGTCCGCTTTTCAGGCGGAGCGACAGCGGAGTCCCCCGATGTTACATCGGGGGACGGAGGCAGTATTTCCCGCGAAAAAATCTCCTGGTCGGAAAACATTCCATAGCGCCCGACGACCTGCAGGTCGGCCGCATCGGAAATACCGGCCGCCGGAAATATTTCCAGGAAAAAAGCCCGACTCACCCGCCAGCCGTATTCGTCCCGGGTCCGGGCCACCGTTTCTTTCAGCCGGTCTTCACCGTATTTCAAAATAATTAATCCGCTGAAAACCGCCTGCCTGATTAAACCATAATTATAAGCAATAATTCCGTTCAAGCAAAATACCAGCCAGCGCTGAAAAAGCGATTCGCTCATCCCGGACTCGCTCGCCTGTTCCGATTCCTGAACGAATGCTTTAAGCGTGTCGGCCCAATCAGCCGGCATCATCGGAGGGTAAGTTTTGAGCAAACCGGCATAAGACGTTTCAGGTAATCCGCTTGAGGCGGACTTAAGCAACGTCCGAACATCCTCAACGAACCGGTCATAATATTTTTTTACCAATTCTTTAAACTCAGTTGTATCGGTTAAATTATCTCCTGGTTTTGCCGGAGTAAGTTGAGCAAACTGCCTGGTCATCTCTTCAAAACGGCAGCGCATCATTTCTTCTTCGGCTTTCCAGTAGGGCGCCATTATTTTCAGACCGGGAAAAATATGCTTCGGGTCGGCAAAATCACCCTGAACCAATCCGGTCAGTTGTTCCCGGGCATCTTTAATTTTATTCTGGCTGAAAAGCGGTTCGGCTTCGCCTTTCGGTAAACTCAAGGGCTGAGCCTGCCGAAGCCCTGCCGAAGCCCTGCCGAAAGATTGCCGGCTGGCTGAAAACCTGTCGCGGGCGTCCTTGAAATTCTTCGCCCAGCGGTGGGAATGGAATTCGTTGAAATTCGTCATACGTCTGTATCCCGCGTCCGCGTGGTAAGCAAAAATAGTTTCCTTCGCTGAAAATATTTACCCCCAAAGGGGATACAGACGTATTATACTAACGAGCCAAAATAAAGCAAGATTTTTTATTTGCTTTCAAATAATTTTTGAATTGGAAATTTTTCTTATCTTTTTCGCTTGAAAAATTTTATTTTTCTCTTGACGCGGTTAACAGCGGTGTTATAATTTAAACGTCTATAAATTTTTAATTTGTTCAGGAAAGAAGAATCTTATGTGCTGTGAAAAAAACTCATTCCGCCCATCCCGGTATTTTCGCATCCCGGCCGGAATTTTTCTTTGTTTTCTGTTCGTTTGGCTCGGTTTTTTATTTTTTGTTTCCGGTTTACCAGCCCAGACGACCATTCCGCCGGCGGCCGAATCTGAATCATCTGGAAAATTAAGCCCCGCTCTTTTCCAGCCGGACGGCTATCACTTGCCTTTGGCTGTCGCCGGCCCAGAATGTTCTTTGCCCAACGATAACCCCTATTTCCCGAATCTTAAAATCACCGCGAGCGAAGAAATCAGTTTTATCCTGGAAGTCTTTCCGAAAATGATTACTTTTTCAGCGGAATCTTTGCCGGCCGATAACCGGAAACCGCATTCCGTGGCTTTCAATGTCTCCGGTTTGGAACCCTTTCTCCCGGCCGGGGACAACTCCATTGCGCTGTATCGCCAGACAGACGGTAATCCCAATCTGTTGGATAAATTCACCTTTTCTTCAGGCGGCGTTTATCAGTTTACGGTTGATTTTGACCAGAAACAAAACCGCCATCAGATTGTTATTTCGCCCCAAAAATCAACCATTTATATCAGGGGCCGGGATAATCCCGGCGACGAAATCGTGGCCAAAGGCGTCGGCGTCTGGTTAGACGCCACCACCTGCCAATTGACCAAAGATATTACCGAGCAAATAATCATTGACGGAAGCAATCTGACCATTGATGGAAACGGTTTTACTCTGACCGGGCCCGGATTTGACCCCAATAATCCTTACGGCTATGGCGGGATAGGCATACTTTCCACCTCAGAAAGCGATCAGATCACCATCAAAAATTTAACCATAAAGAATTTCTATTACGGAATTGATGTCTGGGGCGGGACTGATCATACTTTTGAAAACATGGCGCTTTCCGATAATTTTGTGGGTATAAATTCTGCTTCTGGAATGGGGCGTAATTTTCGGATTATCAACTGTACGGTCAGCGGGTTAATCAGTCCGGTCGGCGAAGAATACGGCCGACGCGGGGTAATGCTTTACTCTACTTTGGGCGGCGGAAACCACCTGATTCAGGATTGCACGATCAATGGCCGCCACTGGTTCGGCCTCGCCCTCTGGGGAGAGGATAACCGGATTATTAATTGCGCCAGTAAAAACAACTCCATCGGTTTTTATTCCGGTTTCGATCCGAACATCTCATGGAAAAATAATATCCATATAAAAGACTGCCGGATTGAAAACGGGGAAGTGCACGCGATTCTCCTTCATTACGGGAACGGCAGTATCATTGAGAATAACGAAGCGGTTAATTGCGCCGGCGAAATCATCGCGGCCGGGCTTTATTTTACCAATCAGCCCAAAAGTATCAATCTCCAGATTAAAAATAACCGGATTATCAGCAATACCGGTAAGGCGATTTACCTTGAAGGAACCCAAAACAGTCTGGTTACCCAAAACGTCTGTGCGGACAATCAGCGTGGTTTGGTATTGGATGACGCGGAAAATATCACCGTTACCGCTAATAGTTTTATCAGAAACGCAAAAACCGGGCTGCGTTTACTCGGACCGATTAATGCCATCGCCGTTTACCATAATAATATTTACGATAATGCCATTTCTAATGTAGAATCGGCGGGGCCGGTTGAACTTTCCTGTCTTAACCCGGCCGCTAATCGGAACGAAGGGAACTATTGGGGTAAAAACACGCCCCCCGGATTCTATCCCTTTGGGAGCCCCAATCTACCCTATGATTCCAATGCCGCGAACGTGAATGATTCATATCCTTATCTGGTTCTGAACGGCTGGCTTAAAGGTTATATCCCGGGTGAACCGGAAAGATTACCCGGTAAAATCATCTTTGACTCCAACCGCGATGGGAATTTAGAAATCTACCGGATGGATGCGGACGGCCGCAATGTCCGACGGCTAACGAATCACCCGGCGCTGGATAGCCGACCGGTGATTTCCCCGGACGGCTCTAAAGTGGCTTGGCAGACTGAACGCGATGCTAACGGGGAAATCTATCTGATGAATATTGACGGCGCTAATCCGGTCAATCTTACTAACCATCCGGGTGATGATCACCGCCCGGCCTTCTCGCCTGATGGACAGAAGATTGCCTTCCATTCTGACCGCGACGGCTCTCCCAGCCAGATTTACGTGATGCCTGTCCCCCAAAGCCTTGGCGGCGGGGGAAATGTCGATGGCGCCAACCCGGTTCGGTTAACCAATGACCCGGCAGGGGCCGCCCGACCGGTTTTTTCGCCGGACGGGACTAAAATCGCCTTTCACTCCGGCCGGGATGGGAACCGCGAGATCTATATTATGAACGGCGACGGGACAAACCAAACCCGCCTGACCAACCACCCGGCTGAAGATAGCGGCCCGTTCTTCTCGCCGGACGGGACGACCATCCTCTGGCATACCGACCGCGAGGGAAACTATGAAATATACCGGATGAATGCCAATGGAGATAATCCGGTTAATCTGACCAATCACCCGACCCGGGACCAACACCCGGCGACCTCGCCAGACGGTAGAAAAATCGTCTTTGACAGCGACCGGAACGGAAATGACGAGATCTATGTGATGAATCCGGACGGGACCGGGGTCATTAACCTGACTAACCATCCGGCGGGTGACAATATCCCGGACTGGGGACCAGAAGCGCCATCTTACCCGGCTGATACGACTCCACCTATCGGTTCAATTAGCATTAACGCATCTGCCCCGGCCACTTCTTCCACCGCCGTAACCCTTCTACTCTTTTCCCAGGACCCGGAATCCGGCGTTACCCAGATGCGCTTCAGCAACGACGCGGCAAACTGGACCGCCTGGATGCCTTACCTTTCACCTAAAACCTATAACCTATCACCTCCTGATGGCACCAAGACCGTTTACGTTGAATACAAAAACGGCGCGGGCTTGACCGCGATATTTTCCGATACCATTATCCTTGATACCACGCCGCCGGTTATCACGGCAATTATAACGCCCGCGCCTAATGCGGCTGGATGGAATAATACCGATGTTACCGTCAGTTTCTCAGCCACCGATGAACTTTCCG
>CAKKQI010000096.1 GCA_919901895.1 Candidatus Brocadiaceae bacterium
CTGGACGTCCAGCAAAATTTTCTTAAACTCCGATTCACGTCCGGCCGTCGTTTCTTTTTCGTAACTATAACGCTTAAGGTAAAGATGAGTCAATGCTAACTTTTCGGAGGCATCCCGCAAAATTATTTCTAACGTAAAATCATACCCCAGTTTCTGCCATTCCTGATAATCTTTAGGAATGTCATATTCCTTCAGGAAAGTGCCGGACATAAAATAATATGTTTTCTGTTTTTCAAACAAGTATTTTCCAAGGTCTTCTAAATTCAGCGCCTGCAGTTCCGGCACCTTCATAACCAGTGGGGAAGTATTTTCCAGCCGCTTGCCAATCCTGATTATTTCATCCTGAACACCGGTGGTATTTCTTTCGATTTTCCTAATTTCAGCCCGGGTGTTATTCAGGCGTCCGGCCAGGATGAAAGTAATAATAATCGTGACGCAGGCAAGCATTACCAAAATAACTACCACAAAATTGGCAATGCCTTTCTCTCCGTATCCGGTACGCCCCGAATGAAATCTGGTCATTGTGATCTCCCCTAGTTCGGCAAACCGACCCCGATGTTTCAGACCTTCCCGAAAGCATTCGGGATAGCAAGCATCGCAACTCACCACTAGGCAGTTCCGGATAAATAATGAAACCCTTCGTCCCGCCTAGGAGGGATAGCCCATTAGCCCTGAGCTCAGTGCCGAAGGGCAAAACTTTTCCGTAATTGCATAGTTCTCTACTTCATCTTATGTTACTATAAAATTTTGTCAAGTTTTTTCTCTCACAATAATTTTCAGATATTATAATTAATTTTCTTGACAAATCAACAGGAAAGTATTAAGATATATTTTGTTAAATTATTCTAACTACACCTGATGACGCTATAATTAAGAAACAGGAAAAACTGGACACTCATGATCGGAACCCAATCCGGAATAACCAAATAGACCCCGTATCCTTCATTTAATTCAAAATAATAACTCTTTTGAATCGTTTTAATGTCTGATTTAACCAAAAAGCCCTGTGCTAATTTAAAGTCTTCGTTAAAATTAACTACTTTAGGGCTGACCGGAGGTGTGGCCAGCGGTAAAAGTACGGTCGCCCGAATGTTTAAAAAGTTAGGCGCGGCGGTAATTGACGCTGACCGGATTGCCCGTGAAGTAATTGAATTACCACGCGTAAAAAATAAGTTGATCCGTTATTACGGAACATCAATCTTAGGAAAAAATGGATTGGTAAACCGGAAAACTTTAGCCGGATTAGCCTTCAGCCATAAACGCGATTTAAATAAACTGAACCGGATCAGCCATCCGGTTATTTTAAAATTAATTAAAAAACACCTGGGCGCGATAAAAAAAATAAGGGCCGGGAGCCAGCCGATTGCCATTTTAGATGCGGCTTTATTAATGGAAAGCCGTCTTTCCGGAATTTGCGATTTTTTAATATTCATTGAAAGAGGCCTCCGCAAAAGAAATCAAGCGGCTCAAAAAATACGCGAATGGCTACCGGGAGAAATAAACCGACGGGAACGATTTCAATATTCTTTAAAACTTAAGAAAAAAAAATCAGACTTTATTATCAAGAATAACCGCTCGCTGCTTAAAACCTGGGCGCAGGTAAAAAATATTTTTAAACAGATTAAAACAGGAGGTTAATATGGTGCCGGCTAAAGAATCACGGGAAAAAGAACCGAAAGAAACCGGGTCGGAAGAGACTCCCGAACGTTCCAGGGAAAAAGTATCCCGCCGAGGCGGGATAAAAGAAACGGATTCAAATGAAAACGAGAAAGCACCGGGAGACAGCCGCTACGAAGAAGTTAAAAAAGAAGAGTTATACCTTACCAAATTGCAACAAATGACCATGCCTGAACTTATCAAAACAGCCAAGAAACAAAATATGACCGACCACACCGGCCTGAAAAAACAAGAACTTATTTTTCGTATCCTAAAAGAGCAGGTAAATAAAAACGGCCTGCTCTACGGAGAAGGAGTTCTGGAAATTCTGCCGGAAGGATTTGGATTTTTAAGATCTCCGACTTATAACTATCTGCCTTCCCCGGATGATATCTATATCTCACCATCTCAAATCAGGCGGTTCGGAATGAGGACGGGCATAATTGTTTCCGGCCAAATCCGGCCTCCTAAAGAAGGCGAAAAATATTTTGCTCTTCTAAAGGTGGAAGCGGTTAATTACGAAAACCCTGACCTGCTGACCGATAAGGTCGCATTTGAGAACCTCACGCCACTGTATCCCCAGGAACGCCTGATTCTGGAAGTCCAACCAAATGAAATTTCAATGCGGATTATGGATTTAGTTACCCCCATCGGTAAGGGCCAACGCGGACTGCTGGTCGCCTCACCCAGAACGGGAAAAACAGTTCTGCTGCAAAAAATTGCCAACAGTATTACTACCAATCACCCGGAAGTTTCTTTAATCGTCTTGCTGATTGATGAACGTCCGGAAGAAGTAACAGATATGGAGCGTTCTGTTAAAGGGGAAGTAATCAGTTCTTGTTTTGACGAGCCGGCCAGCCGCCATATTCAGGTGGCGGAAATGGTTTCGGAAAAAGCTAAACGAATGACCGAATACGGACGCGATGTGGTTATCCTGCTGGATTCTATTACGCGACTGGGACGGGCTTATAATACCGAAGCCCCTCATAGCGGAAAAATTCTGACCGGCGGGATTGATTCTCATGCCCTGGCTGGTCCAAAAAAATTCTTCGGAGCGGCCCGCAAAATAGAAGAAGGCGGAAGTTTGACTATTTTAGGAACCGCTCTGGTTGATACGGGCAGCAAAATGGATGAGGTTATTTTTGAAGAATTTAAAGGGACCGGCAATATGGAACTTCACTTAGACCGGGACTTAGCCGACCGCCGGATATTCCCGTCCATAGATATCACCTGCTCCGGCACCCGAAAAGAAGAATTACTCCTGGACCCGGAAGAATTAAAACGGATCTGGTTACTGCGAAAAGGATTGGCTAACGAGAAGAAAAACGCGGTTGAAGCGATGGAGTGGATCATCGAAAATATTGCCAAGACAAAAACAAACGCTGAATTCCTGATGCGGTTTAAAGTCTAATTTGAGGCTGTTGGCAACCCAGCATTAAATACGGGGCACCCTGCCCCGAATGCTTTCCGGAATCGTGGTTTCTCGTACGGACAGATTTTAATCTTTCGCTTCGCTCAATCTGAGCCCGTTGTCCCACTAAAACAAAATTTAACGGTCTCAATTTTACCGTAGCCACCGCAGTCTTTTACCCAGTTTACAGAATTACTCCGACGGCACCCACACAAAAAATTTACTGCCGCGTCCTTCCTGACTTTCCACCAAGATTTGCCCTTTGTGTTCCTGAATTATCTTGTAGGCAATCGTCAGTCCTAAACCGATACCTTTCGACTTGGTCGTAAAAAACGGTTCATAAATATGTTTCAGGTCATCGGACTTAATCCCCTTGCCAAAATCAATCACTTCTACGGTTAACCCAAGGTCAGGCTTTATTTCAAGCGTCCGGTGATTAACAATCGCCTGGCCGGGACGGTCCCGGGATGAAAAATAACTTTTAATCACCACTTTCGTCTTCCGGTTACCAGCCGAAGCCTCCAGGGCATTCAACCCTAAATTAATAAAGACCTGCTTGATTTGCTCCGGATCAAATTCCCCATAAAGCAGCGCCGGCACCTGAAGATGGACATCAACATTTTTCGCCAGGAATTGGTTTCTCAAAAGAGCCGTTACTTCTTTTAGCAATTCCGCTAAATTATATTTTTGTTTTAACACCGGCCGGGGCCTGGCAAATTCCAAGAAATCTGTTACTATTTTATTAAGACGGTCGGATTCTTTTATAACAATCTCCATTAATTTTTTGTCTTCCAATCTTAAGGCCGGGATGGATTTGATTTCCTGGATTGCGCCTTTAATGGAAGCCAGCGGATTCCTGATTTCATGGGCGATACTGATACTCATGGTGCTCAAAGCCTGAAGAGTTTCGGTGCGTTTAACTATTTCATCCATTTTCTTTTTCAAACTGACATCATTAAGAATGGCGATTTTTCCGCGTTGTTTGTTTTGCTCATCCCAGAGCGGCGAAGTGGTAACTTCTATTATTAAATTTTCGCCCCAGCCGGTCGGCATTGTTATCTCCTGAATAACACGCTGATTATTTTTCAAGGCTTCTCTTAAAGAACGATAGTTCTCGCCGGCCAGGACCTGGGTAATTGCCCGTCCGCCCAATTTTGTTTCTTCAGGAACCTGAAGCAATTGAAGAGCCTGGTTATTCCAAAAAATGATCCGACCTTCGGTGTTAACCACAATTAAACCATTAATAATATGCTGGATAATTTCTTCTTTCAGCGTCCGTTCATGTTTCAATTCTCGGGCTAATCGTCCGCTGGAATAAGATACAAAATGCAGCATCAGGGCAAAGAAAAACAGATAAGGCAAAATAAATTGAAAACCCTGGGCCAGGGTTTTTACATATTCATCAGGCAACAACGGTAACGGAAAATGCCGGTGGGCGCTTAAGGAATAAATGATTGTGACGATGGACAGCAAGATACTTGAAGCGGAGGCGAAAACAAAACTGGCCCGGGCCGATACCAGCGTATTGGCTGCTAAAATTGAAGCAAAATAAAAGGAAACAAAAATACTGCCTGACCCGCCGGTAAAATAAGCCAGGCCTGTTTCTAAAAATATATCAACCGCTATCTGGAAAAGAGCTAATTTTTTAAGATTAAGCCATTTTTTATTAATAAGCAATAGGTAAAGAATATTTACAAAGCAGGCGAAGACCAGAATGGAATAAGCAGCGATAATCCGGGACGGAAATTGTTTAATTTCCCCCAACCCGTGATAAATAAGGATGGCGCCTATACCTAAAATCGCAACCGTGAGACGAAAAAAAAGGAACCACTTTAACCGCCGATGAAGTAATGCGCTTTCTTCATTGACATGGCGGACCGGATTCAAGTTTTACGGAACTGAGACTGCAGGGACCATAATTTATTATCATTTCTTTTTGGTTAAGACCTCCTGGATCTTAAGAATCGGCATAAAAACAGCCAGGACGATCCCGCCGACCACCACGCCCATAACGCCGATTAACAAAGGTTCAATCATCGCGGTAAGCGATTTGACGGTGGCTTGAACCTGCTGGTCATAAAATTCGGAAATTTTTTCCAATAATTGCTCCAGCGCGCCTGATTTTTCTCCAATCCCAATCATTCTGGTAACCATCGGCGGAAAAACTTTGCTCCGCGTCAACGGGTCGCTTAACGTCTCGCCCCGTCTGACGTTTTCCCGGGCATCGTTAACGGCTTCTTCAATAATCCGGTTACCGGAAGTATTGGCCACAATTTCCAACGCTCCTAAAATCGGGACACCGCTTTTAATCAAGGTGGCGAATGTCCGGCTGAAACGGGAAATCGCCACTTTCTTAAAAAGGGGACCAAAAACAGGGACCTTCAGAGTCAGCCAGTGAAAAACATATTCCCCACGGCTCGTTCTTTTAAAAAGAATCACCCCGATTATCAAACCGACCAAACCGAGGGACCAGTAAATAATATAATTGGTCATAAAATCGCTTAAACTTAACAAAAAAACGGTAATCCCGGGCAAATCAATACTGAGAGAAGAAAATATTTCTTTAAATTTAGGGACAACCCCAACCATTAAACCGATAACGATCAAAAAAATTAAGCCGAGAGATATAACCGGATAAGTCATCGCTGCTTTGATATCTCTCTTGAGCGCCTGCGAACTTTCCATATACTCAGATAACCTGACGAGGATTACATCAAGTTGACCGCTGGCTTCACCGGCTTTAGCCATACTAATGTAAATTTTAGTGAATATTTTCGGATAGGTTTTTAATGCTTCGGACAAATCAGCGCCCCCCCTGATTTTATCAACCATTGACTCAATTACCAGTTTAAAACCAACCGTTTCCACCTGCTCGCTTAAAACATCCAGCGATTCTACCAGAGGAATACCGGCTGAAATCATGGTGGCCAACTGGCGCGTAAAAATTACCAGTTCATCCACTTTAATTGTCTTGCTGGGTTTTGGTTTAAAAAGACCGGCGAAAACGCCACCGCCTCCTTTTTTTCCGGCCAATGATTTGATGGAAAGCGTTATTAACCCCTGCTTTTTCAAATCGGCGACTACTTCAGATTCGCTGGTAGCTGAAATGGTCCCGGAAAATTTTTTACCTTTAATGTCTTTAGCGGCATAAGAAAATTTAGGCATATTCTTTATTCCTTTATAATAAGTGGCTCACCCCGTTAGAAATTAATGTCCGGGAGATAACTTATGTGTTAAAATATATTGTTATTCCTAAAACTATTAGGTTACTCGAAAATAATTCTTCTCTATTTCTAACGGGACTAACTGGTAAGACGTTGCACCTCTTCTACTGAAGTTTCCCCGCGGCTGGCTTTCAGTAAACCGATCTGCCGCAAGGTAAGCATATTCAAACTTTTGACGGCATATGCTTTAATGTCAAGAATGGATTCTTCATTAATGATCAGGCGTTTAACTTCATCATCAATATCTAATACTTCAAAAAGCGCCATCCGGCCTTTATAACCTTTCAGACACCGTTCGCAGCCGACCGGGTTACAAAATTTATACTCAGATTCTTCTTTCGGAAGGAAACCAAGCGACATCAAACGTTCTTTTGGTATTTTAACCGCTTCTTTGCAAACCGGGCATAATTTACGAAGCAATCTCTGGTTAGCCACCAGCAGAAGTGAAGAAGAAATCATAAAAGGGTCAATACCTAAATCGACTAACCGGGAAACGGTTGAAACCGCATCATTAGTATGGAGGGTGCTGAAAACAAGGTGGCCGGTAATAGCGGCTTTAACGGCGATATCGGCCGTTTCCAGGTCACGAATTTCTCCGATCATAATAATATCGGGATCCTGTCGCAAAATTGAACGCAGGGCTTCACCAAAAGTAACGCCGTGGACGGAATCAACCGGCACCTGGATAATACCCGGCAATTGGTATTCCACCGGGTCTTCCACGGTCACTAGATTTTCTTCCGGATTATAAATCTGTTTGACGGCGCAATAAAGAGTAGTCGTTTTTCCTGACCCGGTCGGACCACTGATTAACACCATGCCGTAAGAAGAATTAATCGACCGGTCAAAAGATTTAAAACTATCGGGCTCAAAACCTAATGCTTCAAGGGATAGGTTAAGAGTGGAAGAATCCAACAATCTTAAAACCACTCTTTCGCCGTGAATAGTAGGACTGATTGAAACACGAAAATCGATCCGCCGGTCTTTAAACTTAATCTGGAATTTACCATCCTGAGGCACCCGCCGTTCGGAAATATTCAAGGCGCTCATAATTTTAATACGGGAAACAATGGCATTGTGTAATTTTTTAGGCGGGAAGAAAATCTCGTGCAGAACCCCGTCTTGCCGGAAACGGACCCGGACTTTTTTTTCATACGGCTCAACGTGTATATCACTGGCGCCTTCATTTAAAGCGCGGTAAATAAGCATGTTGACCAATTTAACAACCGGTGATTCACTTTCGCCGCTCAACTGGTTGAGATCAAGTTTTTCATTAATGTCCACTCCTTCAGACAGTTCCAGGTCAATACCGGCAACATCCTCCAGCGCATCCTGTAATTTGTTATCATCCGGATGATAGGCCTTTTTAATCGCTTCTCTTAAGGGACGCTCCAGAGCCAGAGTCAAACGTAGGTCGCATTTAGTTAACAACCGGATATCATCAAACTGAACGACGTCAAAAGGATTATGCACGGCCAGAGTCAAAATATCGCCGATACGCGCCAGCGGCAAGGCCCCGTATAAAGTAGCCTTTTCCTCGGGAAAAATCTGCAACAGTTTCTCATCCGGCTGAACTTTTTCAATCGAAACAGGCGGGATATTCAGTTCACTGGCAATCGCGCCCAGTAATTTTTTTTCGTTAACGAGAGACCGGTCCAAGACAATATCAACCAGCGGTTTATTTTCTTTAGAAGCGGCCTGTTCCACTTCGATTGATTTTGCTTGGTCAAGTAACCCTCTTTTTACGAGAATACTGTTAATTCTTTTATCAACAACATTTACCATGAATTCGGCTCCCTCGCCATCTTGGGTTATGCTACAGTTCCGTCATTCGTAAAACTTCTTCAATTGTTGTCTTCCCTTTCATAACATTTAGAAGGCCGCACCGTCTCAGGGTAATCATTCCCTCGTTTTTTACGGCATATTCTTTGAGATCAAGCGTCGGCACCTTTTTAATAATCATTTTTCTAATTTCGTCGTCAATTTCCAATGCTTCCAGAAAAGCAAATCGGCCTTTGTACCCGTCCCGGCAACGACCGCAACCGGCCGCCCGGTAAAGCACCAGATTATCTTTCAGTTCTTCTTCTTTAAAACCGACCGATCTTAGTTTTTCCTGAGACGGCATTTTATCATAAGGCCGTTTACACAAATCGCAAAGTTTACGAGCCAGACGCTGAGCCCCGATTAAGATAACCGATAAGGAAACAAGAAAACTGTCCACCCCCATATCAATTAATCGGGCAGTAGCTGAAGCGGCGTCATTGGTATGAAGCGTGCTCAAAACCAAGTGCCCGGTCATCGCAGCTTTAATGGCAATATCAGCCGTTTCGTTATCTCTGATTTCTCCCACCATCACTTTATTAGGGTCCTGCCTCAAGATCGAACGCAAGGCCACGGCAAAAGTAAGGCCTCGTTTAGCGTTAACCGGCACCTGGCCGACCCCTTCCAACTGGTATTCTACCGGGTCTTCCACGGTCATCAGATTATCTTCTACGGACATAATTTCTTTTAAAGCCGAATAGAGGGTCGTGCTTTTGCCGCTACCCGTTGGTCCGGTAACCAGAATCATTCCGTATGAAGCGGCCACCGCCCGGCGAAAGGCATCCAGCGCCTGTGGTTCGAACCCTAAAGCATCTAATCCTAAGGTAATACTGGAAGAGTCAAGTACCCGCAGTACTATTTTTTCTCCAAATATGGTCGGGAGAACAGAAACGCGGAAGTCAATCTGCCGTCCCTCATAACGCATCTGGAATTTTCCATCCTGCGGTTTTCTTTTTTCGGCAATATCCAGCGAGGTCATAATTTTGATACGGGAAACCATAGCGTTAAAAATTTTCTTAGGCGGCGTTAAGGCATCGTGCAATACGCCATCCTTACGGTAACGAACCAAGACTTTCTTTTCAAAAGGTTCAATATGAATATCGCTGGCTCCCTGTTCCAATCCCTTAAAAATAACCATATTAACCAGCTTAATAATAGGGGCATCTTCGCCGGTAAGTTCCTGGTCGTCGGTCGGCGCTTGAGCCGCGCCGTCGGTTAACTCCAAATCTTCGGTAATACTTTCCTCCAGGGCTTTTTCCATCTCTTCGGTCTGGGGATTATAAATCCGCTGGATGGTCTCCAATATTTTTTTCTCGCTACTGATAACTATTTTAATCTCGCAACCGGTCAACCGGCGGAGGTCATCCAGCATAATAATATCAAAAGGATTAGCGATGGCGATGGTCATAACCTTGTTAATCTTAAAAAGCGGCATTACTTTATGGCCTTTGACCTGATCTTCGGTAAATAAATTAACTACTTTTTCATCGGGGGTAATCTTATTAAGGTCAACCGGCGGTGCTTTAGCTTCGGACGCCATGATTGAAAGAAAAGTCGGCTCGGGAACAATGTTATGAGCGGTCAGTAATTCTGAAAAAGAAAGACCCTCGCGGGCCGCCTGAGCGATATGTTTTTCGCAGTCCTCGGACGTCAGAACTTTTCTTTTTTCCAGAAGGCGGACCAATCTTTTATCAAAATTAATTTTCATCTCTTCATCTGTTTCTCTTGGTCGGGAGATTGGTAATTTTTAATTACCTGCTTGATCTGAGAAGTGGTGCTGACGAAAAAATAAATTTCTCCTGGTATTTTCTTTTCCAACTCTTCTAAAGTATTTTCACTCATTGAACCGGCCACGGTAAAAGTAACCACGTCTCCGATTTTATCAAGCGGCGCCATCTGGTTTTTTTCCCAGAACTCCACCGGCATCAACTTGAAAATTTCAACGTTCCCCGTATAACTTAAAGCGTTAATATAAGGCAAACCCATCTGGGTGGAAAGAGCGCCGGCGATATCAAGTTCAGTTACGTAACCGAGTTTGATTAACGCCTCCCCCAACAGAAGACCGCTTTTCTGCTGCTCGGCCAACGCTTCCTGAACCTGGTTGTCATGAATCAGGCCTTCGGCAATCAGAATTTCACCCAATCTTTTTTTGGTAATCTTAGAAATATTAGCCATATATATTATTATATCACAAAATTAATTACTTTTCAACAAGTTTCTTTTCAGGTCATCCGGATCAGGACTGTAATTAAGAGCGATTTCGTAAGTAATTAATCCCCCTTGATGGAGTTCCGTTAAAGCCTGATTCATTGTTTTCATCCCCAATTTGGCGCTGGTTTGAATGACTGAATAAATCTGATGAATTTTATTATCACGAAGTAAGGCCCGGACAGCCGGATTAGCCACCATAATTTCAGACGCCAAAACCCGCCCTTTGGCATTGGCCCGGGGGATGAGTTGCTGGGAGAGGACCCCTTCCAGGACCATGGAGAGCTGGGCGCGCACCTGCGATTGCTGGTGGGGAGGGAGGACATCGATGATCCGGTTCATCGTCTGCGCGCAGGAATTCGTGTGCAGGGTGGCC
>CAKKQI010000097.1 GCA_919901895.1 Candidatus Brocadiaceae bacterium
TTCAGGAACTGCACCTGCTTTTAAATGATAAATTGGAAATTAAATCTGTAAGCGGATCCGATCAACAGCCGTTAAATTTTAAAACCTGTAAAGAATGGACGGTTGAGGAACCGGCCCTGGCCGGTTACGTTAAATGTTGCCTGGTTGATCTTACACCTGTCCCATTAGGGAATAATGCGTTGAAACTGAAAGTTTCTTACGGCGGAAAAATCTATGAACCGGTGCAGGCCGAGCAGACTTTACGTTTTATCCGGGGCGGGTCAACCAGCGGGGTCATCGGAGCGGAAGGAATTTATTTGCACGGCGGGACGTTCTGGTATCCGACCGTGCCTGATTCAATGCCGCTTTTTAAAATTACGACTCTAACGCCGGAAGATTGGCGCATCGTCGGCCAGGACCGTTTGGTTGAAGATATTATTTCAAACGGACAGCGCCGGACCACCTGGGAAAGCCAAATACCGGCCGACTCTTTGACCCTGGTCGGCGGCCGATATGTCGTGACTGAAGAGAATTTTAACGGTATCAGGGTGGCCACTTATTTTTCGCCGGCCAATCAACCCTTAGCCCAGGAACACCTTGAAGCCAGCAAAAAATTCCTTAAATTCTTTTCCGATTTGCTGGTGCCGTATCCTTATAAATCATTTTCAGTGGTGGAGAATTTTTTTGAGACCGGTTACGGGATGCCTTCTTATACTTTATTGGGTCCGATGGTTATTAAACGGAAACACATTGATGAAAGCGGGCTCGGGCACGAAATCCTTCATTGCTGGTGGGGTAATTATATTTATGTGGATGACCGCGATTTTAACTGGTGCGAAGGACTGACCACTTATCTGGCTAATTATTATTATCTGGAAGCCGCGCAAAACCCCGCAGCGGTTAATTATCGGCGTGATACCAATGTTAAATACAGCACTTACGTTAATGCAAAAAATGAGCGTCCGATTAGCACGTTTGCCGGTAAGACCAACGAGGCCGACGAACAAATCGGTTATGGGAAACTGATGATGGTTTTTCATCAGATGCGCCGGTTGGTCGGCGACGATAATTTTTTCCTGGCTTTAAGACAAATTCTGACGACTCAAGGAGCCCGGCGGGTTAAATGGTCTGATTTTCAAAGCGCTTTTGAATCAGCCAGCCCCGATAAAATCGGGGCCGGCCGTCCCGAAGGTTTTCAGGACAACCGGCCAAACCTGGACTGGTTTACCAAACAGTGGATTACCCGGCCGGCACTTGAGGAATCAGGTGATGGCGTCCCTGTTTTGGCATTAGATAAGGTTGAATACTATAAAAAACCTGTGGTGAGCGGAACCGAACCAAGTGAAACCGAATATTTTGTCAGTTTTTATCTCAAACAACAAACTAAAAATCCGTATCAGCTCTTTCTGCCCGTGGTCATAGAGACGGCTAAAGGCAAAAAGGAATTTTTGGTGGAAACGAAGAGTGTCTCCGAAAAAATCCATATTCCCGTTTCTGATCAGCCGGTTAAATTAACGATTGACCCTGATTATCACAATTTCAGAAAAATGAGTCCGGAAGAACTGTCTCCTTGCCTGAATGCGACGCTTAATTCCGGTCAGGTCTTGGTTATCTACCCCGGTGGAGCAGAGGGAGAAGAGAAAAAATTGTATCAGGAGATTGGCCGGCGGGTGGTCGGGATGCGCCAGGCGATTGCCAAAACCGATAAAGAGGTAACCGAAGATGATTTAAAAACTCATTCATTATTTATTTTGGGCGGGCCTAAAATAAATAAAATCGCCGAACGGCTTAAATCGGAAACATTTAGCCCGGCCGGATTAACTCTGGACTCAGACTATTTTGCCGTTGGGACCGAGCAATACCGTGAGTCGTCCTTTGCCCTGCTGGCTTCAGTGCATAATCCTTTTAACCGGGAAAAATATCTTACGATTTTTACCGGATTATCAACTCCGGCGATTCAACGCCCGGCCCGGTTGCTCTTTTTTTACGGCTGGAAGAATTATTTCATTTTCCGGGACGGACAGAAAATCAAAGAAGATAATTTCGTCCTTCCGAAAAACAGCCTGGAGTATCAGTTTGAGTGAAAGAATAGGCGTGGGTAGTTTTTTGGGTATAAGGTATATCGTAATTATTTAGCCGAATGAAGATGAATGGCGGGGACAAGCCCCGCAGCTACA
>CAKKQI010000098.1:0-332 GCA_919901895.1 Candidatus Brocadiaceae bacterium
CCAGGTCATCTTAAAAGAACTGGAAAAAGAATTTTCTTTGCAGACCATCTCTGATAAAAATAGCAGCCGGCGCGCCGGACCGGATAAAAAATATATTGAGAAGGTTCACGACCTGATTCAAGCCAAATATTTTGTACCGCCTAAAGCAAAAACGGAAAAGATGTTCGGTCGGGTAGTTTTGCAATTGACCATATCAACCGACGGCACAATAAAAAAAATAACTTTTTTAGAACGTTCCGATTTTCCCCTGCTTGACCGGGCGGCCCATACGGCCGTTGAAAACGCCGCCCCCTTTCCCAATATCAAAGATAAAGTGGATCTGAAAGAACTGG
>CAKKQI010000098.1:342-5044 GCA_919901895.1 Candidatus Brocadiaceae bacterium
CTTTATCGTACCTTTTCTGTTTGAATAATTATGCCTAAATTATTACTCATCAACATCGCCGGGCTTTCCACCGGGTTAATTAACAACCATCCGGATAGTACTACATATGTAAGTAAAACCCTGCCCCGCACCGGCACTTTTTGTCCACTGGTTCCCTCTTTCCCGGCGGTCACTACTACCGTCCAGACGTCCCTGACCACTGGCGTTACTCCAAGCGAACATGGCATTGTCGGAAACGGGTTTTATGACCACGAGTTTATGAAAGTACGTTTCTGGGAACAATCCGACCGTCTCTGCCGGACGCCCCGCATCTGGGATATTCTTAAATCAACCAACCCGAACTTGAAAACCGCGATTCTCTTCTGGCAGAATAGTATCGGTTCCAATAATGATCTTATCCTTACCCCGGCCCCAATCCATCAGCATCACGGAGGAATGATTCAGGATTGTTATAGCCAACCGGCTAATCTTTATCCCGACCTCAAAAAACGTCTGGGTCAGTTTAACCTGAAATGGTACTGGGGACCGTTCACCTCTTTGAAATCGTCCATCTGGATTGCCCGGGCGACTGAAGAAGTCCTTAAACAATACGCCCCTGATTTAGTGCTGACTTATCTGCCGCATCTGGATTATAACCAGCAGCGCTGGGGACCATCAGATAGCCGGATGAAATCCGAACTCAAGTCAATCGACGATTTAGTCGGCTCGTTATCGGAAACGGCTTTAAAAATTGGTTACGAGGTAATGGTTGTTTCTGATTACGCAATGACTGACGTCAAGCAGACGGTTATGATTAATCAGGTTTTACGAAAAAACGGGTTCCTGAAAGTGCGGCGTGTGAAACATTATGAATATCTTGATGTGGCCGCTTCACGGGCTTTTGCGGTGGTGGACCATCAGATCGCCCACATATATATCGGGACTGGTGATCAGGGGCGAATGGTTAGTAACCGGTTTGATGTAGCAGAGACCTTTAGGTCTCCAAATACTATTTTAAGTGATCTAAAAAAATTATTGGAAAGAATACCGGGCATTGAAAAGGTATTAGACCCAAATGAGCAAAAAGAATGGGGTATTAACCACCCGCGTTCGGGCGAACTAATTGCGGTGGCCCGGAGCGATGCCTGGTTTGCCTATCCCTGGTGGTTTGAAGCGGCGAATGCCCCTGATTACGCCCGGCACGTGGATATCCATAACAAACCAGGTTACGACCCGCTGGAACTTTTCTGGGATTGGCGCCATCTGGGTATCTCTACGAATACCGGTAAAATCAAGGGCTCGCACGGCCGAACACTCGCCCCTGGTCATCAGCCACCAGCCACTTTCCCACTGTCCCGCCCTTTCCATGAAAAAGAACAGGACCTGTCCCTGAAAACCAATAACCCCATTTTCAGCAGCACTTGGCCGGTCAAATTAAAAGGAACTTATTTAAAAGATACGGATGTGTTACAGATAATAAAAGAATCGCTGTAATAGAATTGCTTTAAGCCGTTTCTTTAGCTGGCGTTATTTCTTTGAGCGCGGCGAGCTTAATCGGTTCTTTGCCTTCCACCATCTTATCGCTAATGATATAAGTTTTCTGCCCTTTGATAGACGGCAGTTCAAACATTATATCCAGCATCAGTTCTTCAATAATCGCCCGGATTGCCCGCGCCCCGGTTTTTTTCGCCAGCGCTTTTTTGGCAATCGCTTCCAGCGCCGGCGGCGTAAACTCCAGCGCAGCATTCTCCATCCGGAAAAATTCCTGATACTGCCGGATAATCGCATTCTTGGGAGCGGTCATCACCTTGGTCAATTCAGCCAGCGTCAGCGGACGCACCACACAGGTAATCGGAAACCGGCCGATAAATTCCGGAATCATCCCGAATTCCATTAGGTCTTCCGGCTCAACATGTTCCAGAATATCGCCTAATTGCAATTCATCAATGCTCACCTGTTTGCTGTCAAAACCAATCTGTTTCTGTCCGATCCGCCGGCCGATAATATGTTCAATCCCGTCAAAAGTCCCGCCGGCCATGAAAAGAATATGCTCCGTGTTAATCTTGATATATTCCTGTTCCGGATGTTTCCGTCCGCCCTGCGGCGGCACATTGGAAATCGTTCCTTCCAGCATTTTTAATAAACCCTGCTGGACGCCTTCGCCGGAAACATCGCGGGTAATGGATGGATTATCGTGCGTCCGGCCGATTTTGTCTATTTCGTCAATATAAATAATTCCCCGTTCGGCCCGCTCCAGGTCATAATCAGCCGCTTGAATCAGGCGCAAAAGCAAGTTTTCCACGTCTTCGCCAACGTACCCGGCTTCGGTCAGGGTGGTCGCATCGCCAATGGCCAGCGGGACATCCAGGAACTTAGCCAGCGTCCGGGCCAGCAATGTTTTACCGCAACCGGTCGGACCGATTAAAAGAACATTGCTTTTTTCTAGTTCCACCTCGTGCGCCGGAACCGGATTGAGAATCCGTTTGTAATGATTATTAACCGCGACAGCCAGTATTTTTTTGGCATAGTCCTGGCCGATGACGTATTTATCAAGATGGGCTTTTATCTCCAGCGGAATCGGTATTTTTTTAAGAAGCGCCTCTTTCGGAAATGTCTTGCGGTGCGGCTTAACCTTATCGCGGACCAGCATCTGGTTGCATAATTCCACGCAAGCAATACAGATGGATACCCGACCGAGGCCGGCAATCATCTCGGCCGGTCGTTTGGTCTGGCCGCAGAACGAACAGCGTTCCGGCGGACCCTGGTTTAAACCGCGGTTATTATTATTGGTTGTTTTACGTAACATATTAGAAGCGGTTTCATAAGGTATTTACAGATAATATCAACGAGGTCCCGATTAGGTCGGGATTCCGCTGTCGCTCCATAAACCTCGTTGTCTACCGCACGAATTCGGGGTAAGCAACGACCTTTACGGTCGTTGACAGGACTTATGAAACTACTTGTAAACAGACCTGGTTGGGCGCTGTTGACAGCACCGTTTTTAATTACCTTTCTTTATTGGTTTTACGTAGTAGTTCATAACATTTAAATTTATGGGTAGCCGACGAGGTTTTACCTCGTTGCCGCCTTTGGCGAGCCTCGCCTGCGGGCGGGACATCAACGAACATAAAGTTCGTTGTCTACCATTAAACCCACAATAACAAAAGTTATAAACCAGTAGACGGTCGTTTTTGTTTTAAAGAAGCCACGACTTCATCCACCAGCCCGTATTTAAAGGCCTCTTCAGCCGACATAAAGAAATCGCGGTCGGCATCTTTTTCTATCTTTTCTATCGTCTGATTAGTGTGTTTAGATAAGATTTGATTAATTTTGTGTTTTAATTTAATGATTTCCTCGGCCTGGATTTTGATATCGGCCGCATCTCCCTGGGCCCCGCCCCACGGCTGGTGCAACATCACCCGGGCATGGGGTAAGATGTAGCGTTTGCCTTTGGCGCCGGCGGTTAATAAAACGGCTCCCATACTGGCCGCCTGGCCGATACACCACGTCGCCACATCACACTTAATAAATTGAATCGTATCATAAATCGCCAGCCCGGCCGTCACCGACCCGCCGGGCGAGTTGACGTAAAGATCAATATCATTATTATTCTCACTCTGGAGAAACAACAACTGGGCAATGACTAAATTGGAAACGTAATCATCAATGGGCGAACCGATGAAAATAATCCGGTCTTTCAAGAGGCGAGACCAGATATCATAAGCCCGTTCGCCTTTGCCGCTTTTTTCAATCACAATCGGTGTCAGGTAACTCATTGTTATCCACCTTTCTTAAAATTATAGCATCCTTATAAAATTTTCCCTCTCTATTCGGTAATCTTTGCCTTTTCCCTCAAGAATTTTTTTATTTTTTCTTCCTTTAAATCACTGCGTAACTGGCTCATCAGGTTATGCCGTTCGTAATAAGTCTTGATTTCCTGAGGCCATTTGTGGTACGACGCGGCAATTTCGTTAATCCGTTCGGCCACTTCGTCCTCGGTTACAAATATCTTTTCTTTTTTACCAACGTGCTCCATAATAAAATGAATCTTCAGTTCGCGTTCGGTTTGCGCCCGCGATTCTTTTTTCGTTACCTCCAGCGCCTTGTTTATTTTATCTTCCGGCATTTTTTGCTGATACAGTTCCAGCCGGCGGCGATTGCTCAGATGATCCACCCCGCGTTCAATCATACTTTCGGGCAGGAGAAAATCGGTCTCTTTTAAAATTTTATCGATGATTTCCTCCTCCATTTTACATTCGGATTCTTTTTCCTTATCACGCGTGATACCTTTTTTTATTTCTTCCTTAAGCTGTTTGAGGTCTTCAAAATTAAGTACCTTGGCCCAGGCATCGGTTAATTCGGGCAAACGGAGATGTTTTATCTCCTTAACCGTAACTTTTAAAACAGCCGGCTTATTTCTCAATTCCGCTTTTTCGTAATCAGCCGGGATGGTAGTTTTAATTTCTTTAACCTCACCGGCCCGGGCGCCAAGCAATGCTTTAGCCAATTCCGGAGACGGCTTATTAAACAGCCGCAGTTCTTCGCCCACCTTCAGGAAAGTATTTTCCTGTTTGCTTAAAACTTTATCGTCCGCCCGGGTTTCTTGGTCGGCGACAATCACATCGCCGGCTTTAGCCGACTTGTCCACCGATGAGGTGGATTCGTTTCCCGCCGGCACCAGTTCGGCCCGGGACGCCCGCAATTCTTCCAGCGCTTTCGTTAC
>CAKKQI010000099.1 GCA_919901895.1 Candidatus Brocadiaceae bacterium
ACTTTATATAGCCGGTCCGGGGGAATCCACTCGGCGGTCCTTTGCCACAGACAGGAGATTGTCTCGTTTAGCGAGGATGTCGGCCGGCATAATGCGGTGGATAAAGTAATCGGCGATAGTTTATTGAAAAATATTGACCTGGCTGAAAAAATAATGCTGACCACAGGCCGGATCTCATCGGAGATGTTGCTTAAAGCATTTCGGGCCAGAATACCCGTGCTTGGCTCATTGACCTCGCCGACTGATTTAGCCGTGGAACTGGGCGAAAAATTAGGCATTACCATCGCCGGTTACATTAGAGGCGGCGGAATGAAAATTTATACCCATCCGGACCGGCTCTTATAAAGATGATTCGTGTTAATTAGTCCCGCCCTGGCGGGATTCGTGTGTATTCGTGGATAACAACAGATTAAACAGATTAAATTGATTAAACGGATAAAATCTGATTAATCCGTTAAATCCGTTGTTAAAAAAGGAGGGAATATGGCAACCAAATTATATTGCTGTGAAAAATGCCAGATGTGGGAGACCTGCGATAATAAGTGGTATCGCGGGGAAAGAGGAGAAGAACAGGTCTGCTGTACCCGGTGTAATTATTACACCGAATGCGGAAAACCAGGGAAGAAATCCAGGAAGTCTCAAAAGAAATATTGAGTTACGCCTCTATAAATGATGAGTCTTTAGGCGTAACGAAATCCCGACCTTTCGGGAAGGTTACTTTATGAAAATCCCGGACGATCTGCCGATTTTTGCGATTTCGGTAATTTCTCATCTCACCAACACATCCATGCGGATGTTGCGTGAGTACGAAAAACAAGGGTTAATCAAACCCAACAAAATAAAAGGCCGGCGGATGTTTACCGGTTGTGAGATTGGTTTTATTAAGGATATCAGGTTTTATCTGACTGAAGAAAAGATGACCATTAATGGCCTGAAGGAACTTTACCGGCGGGCCGCCTGCTGGGAAATTAAAAGATGCAACCAGAAACATTGCCCGGCTTATGGAAATATTGATAAACAATGCTGGGAAGTAATTTCACACCATAAAAAATGTAATCAGACAATGTGTCCGTTCTGCCCGATTTTCATCATTAAAACATCTTTCGGTAAAGACAAAAAAAACAGGTCCTTAAGCCCGCTGGCTTATAGAAAATGATTGCCGTGATGTATAAATCTTATACGATTACGGTGATTTACGATTAGATTACAGAGATTACCTTAGGTTCGGTTGAAACCCTTTTAAAAATAAACGTTCTACGGTAATCTGTCATTCCCGCGAAAGCGGGAATCCATTCTTTCCGATTGTTTCTATCCAGATGGATTCCTGTTTCCACAGGAATGACAAGATGGTTTCAACCGAACTATTACTTTATCATTTAATCGCTGTAATCAGTCTTGCTTTATCGAAATCATTGCTACCACTTCCGCCAAAGGACGGATCAGTCCTCTGGCTGATAAAAATCATAACTCAGCTCCGCCCTAGGCGGATAAACGTTTGATTAAAATCGTGGCGTAAGATCCGCGGGGCAGCGCAAATTCCATCGTTAATTTTAACTTTCCCCGGTTCAGGTCGTCCGGTCCGATATTTTTTATTAAGAGGTTCTCCGGAAAAATAACGACAGCCCGTTCTCCTTTGCGGAAATAGGTCTTCTTCATTCCCCTGATACGAAAGTCCGTTAAAGCAATTCCCTCTTCCTGAAGAAGCCGATTATAAATATCTTCGGTTTCCTTCTCCGAAAAAATTGTCTTATGAGTTATGAACGGGATAGATAATTTCTTCAGCCGTGATAATTCTTCCTGAGAGAGGGTGTGGTAAAAAATGAATTCACCCAGTAAATATGGAATTTTAATTATCTGGTTATGTGTAGTTTCATTGAAATAACTGGATTCCTGTTTACACATAAATGACCCAAGCGCCTTATTCCAGAGATAACTCTGATAGGCGTGCAGGTATAAAAGCACCAGATTCTGGTTAAGGAGTTCAAAAGCCCTGGAAAAGGCAGTGGGATGGTCTTTAAGATAATTAATAATACTGCGTTCTGAAGAGCGGGGGAGTAATTGCATACATTTTAACCAGTCGCCCCAATGCTGACGAATAATCATTCTAATTTCTTTAACGGCCCGCCGGTCTTCTTTAGAAGTAGCCGTCAGGGCATTTTTTAAGGCGCCTTCAAAATCACGCCGGATCAGTTGTTTGGCAATAAATTCGTGGCCGCCCCGGACCGACCCAAACCGTTGTTCATCAAAATAATTAAGCAGGCCGTATTTTTCAACGTCTTTCAGCCGATGTTGAATTTTTTCCGTTT
>CAKKQI010000100.1 GCA_919901895.1 Candidatus Brocadiaceae bacterium
TCTGTGAAGGCCTATCAGCCCGAACAGTTAACGATTTTAGAAACGGTTTTTTCAATCTGGAGCCCGACGGCCTCATCAAGTTTTTTTACCGGCCGGCCTAATAACTTTTCCAGAACCGCGCCGACTTTATCCAGTTTAAACTGATCATCTTTTTTCCCGTCAGGCCGTCCGAGATGCGACATCAGCACCAGTTTACCGTGTTTCTCCAGAATATAATTAAGCGTCGGCACCGTCGCTCTAATGCGGGTCTCATCACTGACATTGCCGTCTTTATCCTGCGGCACATTAAAATCTACGCGGGTCAGCACCCGCTGACCGGATAAATCCATATCACTAACGGTAAGTTTATTCATAAATAAAATTTTCTCCGAAAATTTTATGCCGGTTGGGGGTCATTTATATCACCGCTGTCTCAAAACTAAAGTTTTGAGTTACAGATTCATCGCCTTGGCCATCAAATCAACCACCCGGTTAGAATAGCCCCATTCGTTATCGTACCAGCCGAAAATTTTCACCTGTTTTTTGGCGATCACCATTGTGGCTAAAGCGTCAAAGATGCAGGAATGAGTATTGGCGATAATATCCGTAGAAACAATCGGGTCTTCGGTGTATTCCAAAATTCCTTTTAATTTTCCTTCAGCCGCAGTCTTAAAGGCGGCGTTAACCGCTTCAGCCGTCACTTCTTTTTTCACGTCAACCACCAGGTCAACCAGCGAACCGGTTACCACGGGCACGCGTACGGCAATGCCGTTCAGTTTGCCGTCCAGTTCCGGAATAACCAATCCGATGGCTTTAGCCGCGCCGGTACTGGTGGGAATGATATTCACCGCGGCCGCCCGGGCCCGGCGCAAATCTTTATGCACCAGGTCAAGAATCTGCTGGTCATTCGTATAAGCATGAACCGTGGTCATCAACCCGAATTCAATCCCGAAATTATCGTGCAGGACTTTCGCCATCGGCGCCAGGCAGTTCGTCGTGCAGGATGCATTGGAAATTATTTTATGTTCGGCTTTAAGCATCCCGTCATTCACCCCCAGAACAATCGTGGCGTCAACTTTATCTTTGGCCGGAACCGTCAGCAACACTTTTTTAGCGCCGGCTTTGAGATGGTTCTCAATCTGCTCCCTTT
>CAKKQI010000101.1:0-622 GCA_919901895.1 Candidatus Brocadiaceae bacterium
AGACATTTCTGATGGGCTTCCCGGCTGTGAATTACGACCGGCTTGTTTTTCCGGAGCGCTATTTCCAATTGTTTAATAAATACTTTTTCCTGCACCCCGCCAGAGCGGGGCGGACTGATCTTCTTATAAAAATCAAGGCCGATTTCACCGACCGCAACCACCTTATCCTGCTCCACCAATTTTTCAAATTCAGACCAATCGGATTCTTTAACATTCTCCGCATCATGGGGATGAATCCCGACGGTCGCATAGATATTTTTATAACGGCGGGATAACTCAACGGATTGACGACTGGTCTCCAAACTCGTTCCGACATTGATAATATACTTTACGCCGGATTGTTCGGCCCGGGTTAATACTTCAGGCCGGTCGTCTTTAAAATCAGGAAAGTTAAGATGGGCGTGAGTATCAATCATTTTAATTATGAATTATGAATGATGAATTATGAATCAAAATTGGTATTCGTCACGATAAACTTTATAATTCATCACTCATAATTCATAATTTAAAATATGGAGCCGATCCCGATATTCATCGGGATGACCTCCCCGAAAGCATTCGGGGCGCTCTCCCAAATTATGGAGCCGAGGGGGGTCGAACCCCTGACCTCCCCGAAAGCATT
>CAKKQI010000101.1:722-3744 GCA_919901895.1 Candidatus Brocadiaceae bacterium
CGGGGCGCTCTCCTAAGATTTTGGTGGAGCCGAGGGGGGTCGAACCCCTGACCTCCCCGAAAGCATTCGGGGCGCTCTCCTAAGATTTTGGTGGAGCCGAGGGGGGTCGAACCCCTGACCTCGTGAATGCCATTCACGCGCTCTCCCGATTGAGCTACGGCCCCATCAAATAATGAGTCATTACGCCGTAGTGAAATCCCGACCTTTCGGGATTGAGCTACGGCCCCGGTCTTACTTTAATACTTTATTCAACAACAATTTGTTCTATGCTTCTGTCAAACTATGATATTTTCGAGAAAACATCAAAGTTAAAGGTCTTATATTCCGTGTATATTTTACCCATCCATCATGATGTTCTTGTAATCTATGTTCTAAATTTTTAGTGCTTCAGATGTAATAAGTATTATTTCGTTGACTTTGTAAAATATAGATATAACCAGCAGTTTGTCCTGTAGTCATTATTAATTCCTGACCTTCCCGATGTTCATCGGGGCGCTCTCCCGATTATCAGCCAGAAGACTGACCCTGTCTTGCGGGAAGATTCGGCCCCGATAAAATTTTTCGTAAGATTTACGTCTATCTGTTCTGACCTTATTATTATTATAAATTTTAACGGGATAATGTCAATTAATTGTTACAGAATTGATATAACAGCGCTCCGTTGAATTTTTTTTTAATCTTTTTTATTTTCTATATTGACAAAATAAAATTCAGGGGTATACTTATGGTAACTTTTGAAAAAATAATCACTATAATTTTCGGGCAAACGAAAATTTTATACATATCAAGATGATGTTTCGTTCTGTTATGAAACAGCCTTATCGGTTTATAAAAATAAAAAATATTCTTTGGGGTTTCTGTTGTCTTGCTGTTTGTTTTATTCTTGCTTTAATTCTACTAAATCTCATTCCAGATTTAATTGCTCAATCTGACCCAATACCAAATTATGAAAATATTCTTAAACAATTAAATAATCTGAATCAACCGGATGGATTAAAAAGACCGTTTGAGGGAGAAGGAACGACATTTCAAATTTCTAACGAAGTTTTTCCTAACCTCCTCGTCGAGTCCTCCGAACCCATCCGCCTCATCGCCGAAACTATCACCAATACCGTTTCATTTTTAATCTCGCCAATCACCAATACCCGCGGCGCTAAAACTACCGTCACCATTTCCGGTCTTGACCCATTTTGGAACGGTAAACCAGCCCCGATTCCCCTTTTTCGGCACGAAAACGGCCTCTTCATCGAAAAATTCACCGTGGATACCAGAGGCCGATATACCTACTCACAACGGTTTAACCAAGACCAACCGGTTCATATTTTAATCCTGCCCACTAAATCCACAATTTATCTCAATGGCAGTCCCGGCCAGACAATTTATCTCAAAGATTTAGGATCCGGTCAAAATATTAACGATTTTATCGTCATTAACAGCGACCATATTATTGTGGACGGCACCGGTACCACCCTGACCGGCCCGGGTTACGGCTACGGAATTTACCTCTTCGGCCGCACCGGCGTCACCATTCGTAATTGCACAATCCAAAATTTTACGGTCGGAGTTATGGTTATTAATAGTACCCGTAACATCTTGACCGATAACCTGTTCAATAATAACCTGGTCGGACTGGACCTTGACGTCTATGCCAACTATAACAACGTTAGCCGGAACACCGCCCGCTCAAATATCAATACCGGTTTTTATCTTTATAACGCTTCCTATAACACTATCTTAAATAACAACACCTCTCATAACGTTGGGATCGTCCTTGACAACTCTTCTGATAACACCATCAGCCAAAACTCCTTTAATTCTAGCGTTAATATGGGTATCTATCTCTATTTCGCTTCCCGGAACACGTTAAACGATAACACGGCTAATTCAGGCGTTAGCGCCGGTCTTCTTCTCTACGGTAGTTCCTATAATTCGCTCAACCGCCAGACGGCTAATTTCAATACTTTTAACGGTATTTTTCTTTATGAAAGTTCCTATAACAAACTGGTTGAAAATATCGCCTGCGAAAATTCCGTCGGAATTCAGTTCGTCGGCCATTCCGATTATAATACCGCCCGGTCCAACATCGCCAATAATAAAGACTACGGCATTACTTTTTTCTCCAGTTCCTTTAACACGTTAATAAATAATACCGCTAATAATAATAAATACGTCGGGATCGAACTTCTCTTTGATTCTCTTAATAATACCCTGCTCCATAACACCGCCCAATCAAACGCTATCTACGGCATCTGGTGTTATTCCGGTTCCAATCATAATATCCTTAATTATAATACGGTTAGCCACAACCCTTATGGAGTAGTTTTTGCCCAAAACAGTTCCAATAATCAGGTGGCTCAGAATAATATCCACTCCAATACTAATTACAATGTCTATTCCGACCAGATGGTTGAACTTTCCTACCAAAACCAGGGCAACTGGTGGGGCAAATCGCTCCCGCCGGTCGGCACGGCTACGCCTGATACGTTATTTCAAGAAGGGATTGATAGTAATTACGGCGTCAAGGATTCCTTTCCCTACGGCTACCAGGACGCCTGGCGCTTCGCCATCGGCCCCGGTACCCAACCCGGCATCATTCTTGCCCAACCATACCAGATTATTGAAAGAATCCCGGTCGGGATTACCCCCACGGTGCTGGCGATGTCCCCTGCTTATATAAATGTAAGTAGCGACACCTCATCAACCGACTGGCGGCTGAAGGCCTACGTCCGTAATAACGCTGACCAGACCCTCTCAATCATAGACGTCATTAGCAATACCACCACCGGTAAAATCTCTTTCCCTTTTACCACCCAGATTAGAGAACCGGTCTTTTCCCCAAATGCGAAACAACTCTGGGTCGGATACCCGGGCGGGCTGGCGATTATTAATACGGCGACCGACCAAATCATCAAACAACTCAATACCGGTGATTATGCAGGCAAAGATTTCAAAGATGGCGCCTTTTCTCCGGACGGCCGCTATTTTTACGCGATGGAAATCTCCACCTGGAGTTTATACATTA
>CAKKQI010000102.1 GCA_919901895.1 Candidatus Brocadiaceae bacterium
CGAGATCGTGCGCCAGGGCCACCGCCTCGGTTAAATCTTCATTTAAATTCAAGGCCCGGGCAATCGTCCGGGCAATCTGCGTTACCTCAATCGTGTGGGTTAACCGGGTGCGGTAATGGTCACCTTCATGGTTAACAAAAACTTGGGTTTTATATTCCAGCCGGCGGAAAGCCGTAGAATGAATAATCCGGTCGCGGTCCCGTTGAAAAACCATCCGGTAAAAATGCTCCGGCTCCGGATATTGACGCCCCAGCGAATCACGACTCTTCATCGCATAAGGCGCTAATATTTTTTGTTCCTGTTGTTCTAATTGTTCACGCGTTAGCATGCAGAATACTTTCTATCGTAACCAGCAGTTCCTTGAGTTCATCCGGGGTAGTATCACCCATATGGGCAATCCGGAAAGTTGTATCTTTAAGTTTGCCGTATCCGGCCGAGATGATAAATCCTTTTTTAGCCAATTCGTCATTAAGTTTGGTAATATCAATATTCCGGATGTTATTAACCGTAGTCATCGTAATAGATTCGTAGCCCGGTTCCGGGAACAGGGTAAACCCGTTATCTTTTGCCCATTTCCGGCAGATTTCAGCCATTTTTAGATGCCGGGCAAAACGGTTATCCAGCCCTTCTTTAAAAAATTTATCCAGTTGGGCATCAAGCGCAAAAATATGGGATACCGAGGGAGTAGTGGGCGTCTGGTTTTTTTCGTCAAATTTTTCAAACTCTACGAAGTCAAAATAATAGCCGCGGTTGGGCACCTGTCTGGCGCGGGCCAGCGCCTTAGGACTGACGGAAAATACGGCAAAACCGGGCGGCAAGGCAAAACCCTTCTGCGTGCTGGCCAGACAAACATCAATCCCCCATTGATCCACCTCAATCTTGACCCCGGCCATGGCGCTCACCGCGTCAACCAGAAAAACAATCTCTGGATATTTCTTAAGCACGACGGCGATTTCCGCCAGCGGGTTCATCACCCCGACACTGGTTTCATTATGAGTAATCAAAACAGCATCGTATTTCCCGGTGGCTAAAACCCGGTCAACCATCTCAGGTTTAATGGCTTTACCTAATTCCACCGGAAAGGCATCGGCTTTTTTGCCGTTCGCCAGGGCAATCTGATACCAGCGTTCACCAAATTCGCCGCAGGGGAAACTGGCGATGGCTTTATTACTGCAGTTACGAACGCAGGCCTCCATCACGCCGGTTCCGGAAGAAGTTGATAAAAATATTTTATTTTGCGTATAGAGAAATTTCTGCAGTTTTTCTTTAACGCGTTTATGCAGGTCCGTATAATCCTTGGTCCGGTGACCAATCATCGGCGTCCCCATTGCCTTTAAAATATCGGGATAAACTTCAACCGGCCCGGGAATAAATAGTTTTTTATGCATGGCAGATACTCCTCTAAAAATTTATTTTACTGATAACGATTCCGCTTAACAATTTCGGATAAAAATCGGTTGATTTCTGAGGCATTCTTTCTCCGCCGGCCGCCACTTTTTTGACTTCCTGAATCTTAGTCGGGTTAAGCAGAAAGGCCATCTGGAATTTTCCGGCCAGCCCCGATTTTATCGGGGCCAGTCCCGATTTTGTCGGGGCCCGCACCGCTTCCACCGCCTCAGCCACATAACGAGTATAACGAACATTACTCTCCTGTTCCAATTTCTCTCTGGTAATACCCAGCAGGTGGTCCAGGATTAAGGAATGTAAAATGGTAACATCAAGACGTTTCCAATCAGCCGAATGTCTTTCGGTGATGATTTTATTCATCATCTTCTCATTGCGCAGGGTTAAAAGGAAATATTTTTTAAGCCCCCGGCCCATCAGGGCAAAAGTAGGCGCTCGATCACTATATTTTCGTAAATTAGCCAGCAGGATTTCTCTGGTCTTTTCTTCACTTCGCCCGTTATGAAAATAAAAAACATCCGTTCTGAAATAGGGCGCCAGTTTTTTCAAAAACTTTCCGAATGAAAAATTCTTCAATCCAAAAATTAGACGATGAGTGGGCAGGATGGTCAGCCCCTCGTCATCCATATTGACAAAAGTCATCATCCGGTTGCGATACGATTCCGGTTCAATGCATTTTATTTTTTTCCGGCGCATTTCATTCCGGTAATTTAAGGCGGTTTCATAACGATGGTGCCCGTCGGCGATAAAAACATCGCGCCCGGCTATTCTTTTAGCAATCCGCTGAATCGCCGCCGGTTGAGTTAAACGCCAAACTTCGTGGATTACCCCAGATTCATCCTTAGCCGCGACATCTGGTTTTTTCCTGGAAATAGTTTTATCCATCAGCCGGTTAATAACTAATTCCGGGTCGGAATAAAGCATAAAAATCTGGCCGGTGGAACCACCCACGCTCCGCATCAGGTTCAAACGGTCCTGTTTTGGTTTAAGCAAAGTCCTCTCATGGGCGTGCACCCCTTTTTTACCGTAATCCAGCAGTTTGCCCAGGGCAATAAAACCTTTTCTGATTTTGCTAAAACCATCGACCTGATAGGTCTGGTAATAAACATAAATAGCCGGTTTTTCGTCCTGGACTAAAATTTTTTCTTTCAACCATTGCCTAAAAAATTCACCGGCGCGGGTATATTTATTATTTAATTCATTATCATTCGCTTGTTCCATGCCTTTAGTGATCCGCACTAGATTATTCAGATGTTTAGCATAATATGTCTTCTGCATCCGGTCATCTATTTTATCATAGGGTTGGGTTAAGACCCGGCTGAAGTCTTTAACTTTTTTTATATTATAAATAACACCCCTGAATGGAAAGATTTGTGTCATAAGTTAGCGCCTCCTCTAACCATGAATTAATACGAATATTAACTGATTCACACGAATGGTTGAATTTTTCTTCTCTATTGTAACTCAAAACTTTCCGCCATAGGCGGATCGCTTTTGGCGATAGTTTTGATTTTCTCATCCGCTCCGCCTAAGGCGGACGGACTAAAGAGTTGAGTTACATTTAAACCGAAATCTGTCATTTTTGCTGGAAGTAAGCAATCAGTTTTTCGGCGACGGCATCCCCGACCCGCCCCTGGCCTTCAAAGGAGGAAGCGCCCAGGTGCGGCGTCAGTAATATTTTTTCACCCAGAGTTAAAAGCGGATTATCCGGCGCGACCGGTTCCTGTTCATACACATCCAGCCCGGCGCCGGCAATCACCCCATTCTTAATCGCTTCAGCCAGTTCTTTTTCATTCACTATCCCGCCGCGGGCGCAATTAATAATCACCGCATTTTTCTTCATTATATTAAATGCTTTCATATTTAATATGTATTTAGTTTCAGACGTCAAAGGCAGGTGTAAACTGATAAAATCTGACTGCGCCAGCACCTCATTCAACGAAAGTATTTTAATGCCGAGTTTGGTAATTTTATCCGGAACCGGTTTAAGATACGGATCATAGGCAACGACCGCCATCTCTAATCCGATGGCTCTTTTAGCCACTTCAAAACCAATCCGGCCGATTCCGACCAGCCCGAGCGTTTTTTTCCAGAGTTCGGTTCCCTCTAATTTTTTCTTCTCCCATTTGCCCTGCTTCATCGCGGCATCAGCCGCAGCAATTTTCCTGGATAAAGCAAACATCATCCCGATGGTTAACTCGGCGACGGAAACCGAACTGGCTTCCGGGGTATTTTCTACTTTGATGTTGGCTTTTTTAGCCGCTTCGGCGTCAATATTATCCAGCCCGACCCCACCGCGCACAATAATTTTTAAATTACCGCCTTTTTCAATTACTTCCTTGGTTACTTTGGTGGCACTGCGGACCACTAATGCTTCATAATTACCGACGTGTTTCAGAAGTTCATCCATTGGCATTCCGGTTTTTACGTCAACGTTCAAACCAGCCCGGCGCATTTTTTGAACGGAAGATTCGTCAATCAGGTCGCAAACTAAAACTTTCATTATTAACCTCCGTTAATGATTACGCAGATTTAGATTAGATTACACAGATTAAAACATAAATCGTTTTATCTCCATCTATCCGACTCAAACGAATTCTACACCGGAGTTCCGTAAAAATTGACTACCGGGCCTGTTTAATTTTGTCTTCTTAAAAGCCCAATTCCTTTAGCGCGGCCCAGGTACGCTGGGTGTCTTGATCATCAAGCAATTCTGTTTCTGAAATCATTCTTATATCGGCAATAACCGTCGCAGGCACCCGGTCTTTCGCCCCTAATTCAACTAAGGCTATTCCAGCGTAACCGCGAACTCCCACTTGTTCATCCCCCAGAAGTTTGAGCAGTTCCGGGACGGACTCCTGGACACCAAGACTACCTAAGGCGTAAGCGGCTGACCCACGAACCCACCCAACTTCATCCTTGAGGAGTTTAAGCAGTTCCGGGACGGATTCCTTTGGCCTCAAGATGACCTAAGGCATAAGCGGCCCACCCGCGAACCGCCCCATCTTCATCATTCAGAAGCGTGATAAGTTCGGGCACGGCCTCCTGGTTACCAATCCTACTTAAGACACCAGCGGCTGCCCCGCGAATTTCTGTTTTTTCATCCTTTAGAAGTTTGATAAGTTCCGGAACGACTTCTTGGTTACCAATCTTAACTAAAGCATAAACAACGGACCAGCGAACCGATGCATCTTCATACTTTAGAAGTTCAATCAGTTCTGAAACAACCTCTTTAGCCCCAATTTTACCTAAGGACTCAGCGGCTGACTTGCGAACCGCCCTATCTTCATCCTTCAGAAGTTTGATTAATTCCGGAACAGCCTCTTTGGCCCCAAGATTACCTAAGGTCTCAACGGCTGACTTGCGAACCCACCCAGATTCATCCTTGAGGAGTTTGATCAGTTCCGGGACAGACTCTTTGGCCCAAAGATTACCTATGGTCTCAACAGATAACCGGCGAATATCCTCGTTTTCATCCTCCAGGAGTTTGATAAGTTCCGGCACTGCCTCCTGGCCAGCAAGTTTACCTAAGGCATCAACGGCTGACCAGCGAACCTCTCCATTTTCATCCTTCAGGAGTAGGATAAGTTCCGGCACGACCTCTTGGCCCCCAAGATTACCTAAGGCCCCAACGGCTAATCGGCGAACATCCCGATCTTTATCCTTCAAGAGTGGGATAAGTTCGGACACGATTTCTTGACCCCCAAGTTTACCTAAGGCCCCAACGGCTGACCGGCGAACATTCTGATCTTTATCCTTCAGGAGTGGGATAAGTTCGGGCACGGCCTCTTTAGCCCCCAAAATACCTAATAACTCAGCGACTGAACTGCAAACATTCGCATCTTCATCCTGCAAAAGTTTGATGAGATAAGGAATGGCTTCTGGAATAGATTTCCACCAACCGACGCTTGAAGAAACACCATTTCGGGTTATCTCAAGGTAATTCCCATGGATTATTCCCTGAATAACCCCTCGCTCTTCTACAGTCAATTCATTAAAATCACCTGAAAGGACTTCAATAATCAATCCGGCCAGGTCAGCGTTAGCGACAACCTTTTCATACCTGAACACCCCTGATTCATCCGGTCTAGTTATTTGCCGGATGAATTCAAATTTACGTTTGATGCCAAATCTGGCGAGGTCGGAGTAGATCTGAGGAAATTCTTTGAGGAAAGTTTCTGAAAATTTTAACCACTTTCTGAGAGCCATCACCTTGAGGATCAGGTTTGCCCGAATCTTACCCTCCGGCTCGCCTTTTTGAGCCGCTTCCTGCAGGGCTGGTTCAAGATCGGCCGGTTCGCCGGCGGGCCAGTTTTCCAATTTTTGGTGGGCGGCCTCGCGGGTCAGCGGATCGTCGGCATCTAATTGTTTAATCAATTCCTTAATCCGATCGTTCACAGAGTCATTGATGTCTTCTGACCAAAGCAGACCGGTTGAGAGTAATCCGCCTAACATTACCATTAAAACTATTTTTCGCGCCATTTTTAATTATCCATAAAACTACTATGATGGAAACCTATTAGACAACCTGATTACTCATCATTCATAAACCGGCGTTCCATCCGAATGCGTCAATTTTTGATAGGCTTCCAACAAACGTTTAAAATGAGGACCGGGCACCCCCTGACCCACCGGACGGCCGTCCATTTCAATCACCGGTATCAATTCTGCCCCGGAACCGGTCAGGAAACACTCATCAGACGCATAAATATCGTTAACCGTAAACGGTTCTTCCCGGACAGAAAATCCGGCCGTCTCGGCCAGCTCAATCACGGTGTTACGCGTGATACCCTCCAGGATTCCCAGATAGGCCGGCGGGGTAAATAACTTCACTTTTTTGCTCCGATTTTTTACGATAAAAATATTATCAGCCGTTGCCTCACTGACATAACCTTCGTCATTTAACATAATGCCCTCATCGGCATTGACACGGATGGTTTCTAATTTGGCAATGATATTATTAAGATAGTTAAGCGATTTAATCTGGGAATTGACGCAATCGGGCCGGTTACGCCTGGTGGAGGTAGTCACTACTTTCAATCCTTTGACATATTTTTCCTTTGGATAAAGTTGAATTGCGCCGGCCATAATGACCACGGTGCTTTTTTTACAGTGGCGCGGGTCAAGCCCAAAATTGCCCGGCCCGCGGCTAACGACCAGCCGGACGTAGATATCCTTTAAACCGCTGCGCCGGCAGGTTTCCACCACTAATTTTTTCATTTCTTCCATCTGATGCGGTATTTTTAACATCAAAGATAACGCCGAATCATATAACCGTTTTATGTGTTCGTCTAATTTAAAAACCCGTCCGTTATAAACCCTGATTCCTTCAAAAATACCGTCGCCGTATAAAAAACCGTGGTCATAAGGCGAAAGGTGCGCATCTTCCGGCTGGTCATAAAATTTCCCGTTAAGATAAATGCAAACGGTCATAATTTGCTCCCTAATAAAAAAGGCGGGATAAACCCGCCATCCGACTATTTCAACAAGTTATTCGCAATCACCAATCGTTGAATCTCCGAAGTTCCTTCATAAATCTCGGTAATCCGGGCATCGCGATAAAAACGTTCCAGCGGATATTCTTTAGAGTAACCGTAACCGCCGTGGATCTGGATGCCTTTATGGGTTACCCGGGTGGCCATTTCCGAAGAAAAAAGTTTAGCCATCGCGGCTTCGTTGGAATAAGGTTGTTTCCGGTCTTTTAACCAGGCCGCATGGTGGGTTAAAAGACGGGCGGCTTCAATTTCCGTAGCCATATCCGCAATCATCCATTGAATCGCCTGGAATGAACCAATCGGTTTACCGAACTGAACTCGCTCTTTGGCGTATTTGACTGATTCTTCCAGGGCCGCCCGGGCCAGGCCGATGGCCTGGGCCGCAATCCCAATCCGCCCGCCATCCAGAGTCTGCAACGCAATCTTGAATCCCTGTCCGGATTCCCCTAACCGGTTCGCCTGCGGTATCCGACAGTTTTCAAAAATCAGTTCGGTCGTAGACGAGGCATTAATCCCTAATTTTTTTTCCTTTTTACCGATGGAAAAGCCGGGGGTGCCTTTTTCCACGATAAAGCGCTGATGCCTTTAGCACCTTTTTCCCGGTCGGTTACCGCAAAAACAACCGCGACTTCCGCCTCAGCGCCATTAGTGATAAAAATCTTGCTGCCATTCAACACCCACTCGTCTTTTTCCAAAACGGCGGATGTTTTAAGACTGCCGGCATCTGAACCGGCGGCCGGTTCGGTTAGCCCGAAACAGCCGATTTTTTTACCGGAAGCCATCGGCGTCAAAAATTTATTTTTTTGCTCCTCGGTTCCATTCGCATTAATCGGGTCGCAGGCCAGGGAACTATGAGCGGAAAGAATAACCCCGGTACTGCCGCAAACGCGTGAAATTTCCTCCACCACCAGGGCATAAGAAAGATAATCCATCCCGGCGCCGCCGTAGGCCTCGGGGATAGCAATGCCCATAAAACCGAGTTCAGCCATCTGCTTAACTATTTCGGCGGGAAATCGGGCGGTCTGGTCCAGTTCAGCTGCAATGGGTTTAAGATGCTGTTCCGCAAATTCGCGGGCGGTTTGCCGGACTAACTGATGCTCATCGGTTAAATTAAAAACCATCACATTATTTTATTTCTCTTTTTCAGATTGTCAAGAAAAATCTAACACGGATTACCCGCCTCTTCGGCGGGTCGCCGATGAGGCGACACGAATTAGAACGGATGA
>CAKKQI010000103.1:0-6417 GCA_919901895.1 Candidatus Brocadiaceae bacterium
GGCTGGATTCAATTCGTAGACGACCCGCCTTTTTGTCCGCCGGGCCAAAAGAGCGGGGCTATAATTTGCGTCGTTGGACTCTGTAAATTATCTACTCATTGAAGGAGGGCTGCGTTATGAGATTATTTAAATGGGTCGCGTTTGGTATTTTTTGTTTAAGTGGTTTGATAATTATGGAAAATGCCGGTTGGCCGGAGGATAAAAAGGCACCGAAACAGCCGCGCCAGAAAATTATCAAAGCACCGGTTGATCTGGAAGAATATGAACCCAACTGGAAAACAGACGATTTCAGCCGGGCCTTTAAAATAGCCCGGTCGGAAAATAAATTACTTTTTCTTTATTGCTATTTTAAGGATAAAGAAGACCTGGCTACCAATTATGACGCAAATCTTCAGGAATATTCACAAAGGCGGGCTGTTTTTGCCAAGATTTTGGTGCGGACCGATAGCAAAGGTGAAGTCGTGGATGATGAGATAATTGAATTTTACAAAAAGCATAAACTGCCGAAAGGGGCGATGGCGCTGGTGCTGGACCGGCACGGTAATTTAATAGAAAAACTGGCTATTCCGGCGGCCAGTAATAAAATAACCGCGGCGATTGATAATGCGGATAAAAAAACGGCGGATCTGGAAAAAGACCTCACTCGCCGCTGGGAAAAGGTTAAGGAGTTGCAGAAGAAAGAAAAACCTACCGAGGTGATTAGAGAACTTAATGCCATTATCAAGACCGGCTGGGAGGGGTACGAGGTTTTCCTGGATGCGCAGGCCGAAATTGATAAATTGGATAAACCGTACGCGGCTAAATACCGGGAATTTGTTAAACAATACCTGGACGCCAAAAAAGAAGACTTGTCCGCCGACGAGGTGGAGCGGAATAAGGATGTTCTGGTCAGGCAATTAGAAGTCCTGGCTAAAGAAGCCAAAGACCTGCCGGCTGAGGCAACAGCCAAAGAGGCCGTTGCTTGTCTGAAGAAAAATGAACTGCCGCCACTTGTCCCGCCGCCGGTGGGGCTGGATGAAGAAAAACCTGCCGAAGAAGAAAAATAAAATAATTGACCCATCGGGAAGTTTTTTTTAGTCCCGCCGGATGATTTATCTAATTTCTTGTAACCGTTTAATAAACCTGTTAAAATACTGGTATATGAAAATCTGAAAGCATACAACGGGTTTTCTGTAAACTAACCACATTTGTATGCAAGGAGGTAATGAAAATGGAGACAACAATGACTCCTGACCAAATGGAGATGGTTGGTGGAGGCATCCTTGCCGTAATCGGCGGGATTTTCCTTCTGGTCTCATTGGTTTTCTACTTGCTTGGTTGTTTAGGTGTGGCGAATATTGCCAAGAAACTGGGAATGTCTTTCTGGGGAAGTTTCGTTATGGCGCTTATTCCCATTGCCAACCTGATTTTACTGGCGCAGATGGCCAGGAAACCTATCTGGTGGATTATCCTTATGTTGATACCACTCGTGAACATAATTATATTTATTCTTGTCTGGATGGCAATTTCAGGAAATATGAATAAACCATCCTGGTGGGGAGTAATTATTATTCTGGTGCCGCTTGTCGGTCTTATTTTCTTTTTGATGTTGGTGTTTGCCGAAGCGCCGACCAAATCAGCTACAGCGAGATAAACGGATTGAACCCAGAAAGGGAGCGTTATTAAACATAACGCCCCCTTTTTTTTTATGGTGAGGAAAGTAGGGTCCAGTTTTTATTGCGTCCCAGCGTGATAGGCCGAATAGTCCCCCGCCATAGGCGATGCTCCCACCCCAAAGGGACGAGGCTCGTTCCAAAAGGAGCGGCGCCCTGATAGGCGGCGCCTCAGCGTGATGTCTTGTCCGGCTATGGTTTTGTTAAAGGAATTACGAACGATATAACCATAAGATTTTTTCCTATTTTTCTTGCAACGCCACTTTATCTATTATATATTATAAAATTCCGCCTGATTGAATAAATTTTCTGAAAGAAAATTTATATGCTATTTGATTTTGCCAACGTTTTAGTTTTTATCCTCATTGGTCTTCTATTTGTTTTTTTTACGCTGGTCTTTTCGTGGATGGTCCGCCCGCACAAGCCCGATAAAGATAAGGCATCAACCTATGAATGCGGCGAGCGTCCGTTCGGTTCCGCCTGGGTTCAGTTCAATATCCGCTTTTACGTCATCGCCCTTATCTTTATTATTTTTGATGTGGAAGTTTTATTGTTATTTCCCTGGGCGGTGGTGTTCCAAACATTACCCAGAGGAGTTGCTCTGGTCGAAGTCTTGATTTTTATCGGCTTGCTTTTAATCGGTCTGGCTTATCTCTGGAAACAGGGCGATTTGGAGTGGGTGAAAACAATCAAAAAAGACGATGAGTAATGAGCCGGTAACATTTGCAACCTAAAATATATGAGTTTAATTGAAAACAGATTTGATAAAAATTTAATTGTTACCACGGCGGACTATTTTATTAATTGGGGACGAAGAAGTTCGCTCTGGCCGGTAACCTTCGGGTTGGCCTGTTGCGCGATTGAGATGATGGCGACCGGCGCGGCCCGTTATGATATTGACCGCTTCGGCGCCGGCGTGTTTCGCCCTTCACCCAGGCAATCGGACCTGATGATTGTCGCCGGGACGCTCACCCATAAAATGGCCGAGCGGTTAAAACTGATTTACCAACAGATGCCCGAACCGAAATACGTGATGGCGATGGGGGCCTGCGCTTGCAGCGGCGGTCCGTTCGTGAAAGATTCTTATGCGGTGGTTAAGGGCGTGGATTTGATTGTGCCGGTGGACGTCTATATCCCCGGCTGCCCGCCCCGGCCCGAAGCCCTGCTGGAAGGCCTGATGCGTTTGCAGGAAATGATTAAGAAAAAAACAATTGCCAAAATAAGCCACTCAAAACTAAAAATAGAAGATTAAAATAATGACTTCCCAAGAAATCTTTGAACAACTGAAACGAAAATTCGGCGATAAAATTCTGACCTGCGAAGAGCCGGCTGGTCCCGTCCCGCCTTGCGGGAGCGGGGCCGGTAATAGTCCCGCTTTAGCGGGATTAAAAATAGAACCGGCGGCTCTACCGGAAGTGATGAGTTTCCTGAAAGATTCCCCGGAATTTTATTTTGATTCCCTGATGTGCCTGAGCGGCGTGGATTATCCCGGCTTGCCCGCCGGAGAGGCGGGACATTTAACCGTAGTTTACCATCTTTTTTCCACCAGCCATAATCATAAAATAGTTTTAAAAACAACTGTTTCTAAAGGCGCTCATTTTATTCCGACTGTTTCTCATATCTGGCCGGCGGCCGACTGGTTTGAACGCGAGGCCTACGACCTTTTAGGAATAAAGTTTGAGGGGCATCCGAACCTGACGCGCATCTTAATGCCGGATGATTGGGCCGGGCATCCCTTGCGGAAAGATTACCAGTATCCGAAAGAATACCATGGCGTGCCGCATTCTTAAATTATGAATTATAAGTTATAAATTATGAATGAGATGCGAGGCATTGAAACCGAAGAAATGATAATTAATATGGGTCCCCAGCACCCGAGTACGCACGGTGTGCTGAAATTAGTTATCAAAACCGACGGTGAGGTAGTCAGCGAAATTACTCCGGTCATCGGTTTTCTCCATCGCGGGTTGGAGAAGATTGCCGAGCGGCTCAAATACCAGCAGTTTATGCCTTATACCGACCGGCTGGATTATCTGGCGTCAATGAATTGTAATTTCGCCTATGCGGCGACCGTGGAAAAATTGGCCGGCATCCAGGTTCCGGAGCGGGCGGAATATATCAGGGTGATTATGGCCGAACTTAACCGGATTGCCAGCCACCTGGTTTTTTTAGGCACCAGCGGTTTGGAAGCCGGCGCCTGGACGCCTTTGCTTTACGGGTTCAGGGAGCGGGAAAAAATTCTGGACCTTTTTGAGATGACCTGCGGCCAGCGGCTGACCTATAATTATTACCGGTTCGGCGGGGTGGCTCAGGATTTGCCGGCCGGTTTTATTGAAAAAGCTAAAGAGTTCTGCGATTATTTTGAGCCGAAGTTAAAAGAGTATAATGATTTGCTTTCTTATAACCGGATTTTTATTAATCGTATGGCGCACATCGGTGTTTTAACGCCGGAAACCGCCATTGCTTACGGAGTAACCGGTCCGAACCTGCGCGCCGGCGGGGTGAAATGGGATATCCGTAAAAACGAACCTTACAGCGTTTATCAGAAATTTGATTTTGATATCCCGGTCGGTCGCGGCGAAGTAGGCGAAACGGGCGATGCCTGGGACCGTTATATGGTCCGGATTAGAGAAATGGGCCAGAGCTTAAAGATTGTCCGCCAGGCGTTGGAAATGATTCCGGCCGGCGAGTATTGCGCCAAAGTTCCGCGGATGTTTAAACCGCCCGCCGGTGAAGTTTATTGCCGTTTTGAAAACCCGCGCGGCGACCTCGGATTTTATTTAGTCAGCGACGGCAGCCAGAATCCTTATCGCTTAAAAATCAGGGCTCCGTCGTTTTCAAACCTGAGCGTCATTTCGGTGCTCGGCGCCGGAACGATGATTTCCGACCTGATTATGATTGTCGGAAGTCTTGATATTATTCTGCCGGAAATAGATCGTTGAAAAAATACAAAGAAAAAGAAAGAAAAATAAGACAAACGGATAAATTATGAAAGCGTTAATTCAGCAGGAGATAGTTGAACCAAAAATATTTTTAATAAAAGGTCATAAAGTTTTACTAAGCAGCCATCTTGCAGAACTCTATGCTGTGGAGACAAGGGTATTAATTCAAGCAGGAAAACGTAATATTGAAAGATTCCCTAAAGATTTTATGTTTTCTTTGACCAGAAAAGAGATTAGGAACATATCACAAATTGTGATAAGTTCTAAACTAAAGCATTCGCCTAATATTTATGCTTTTACAGAACAAGGGTTAGCAATGTTATCCGGTATTTTAAACAGCAAACGTGCTGTCCAGGTCAATATTGCTATAATGAGGGCATTCGTTAAATTAAGACAAATACTTTCTACCCATAAAGAATTGGTTTATAAACTAAATGAACTGGAACGAAAGACAGAAAGACATGATAGTGAAATAAAGACAATATTTAACGCCATTCGTCAATTGATGGCATCACCAGATGAAAAACCAAAGCGGAAAATTGGATTTTATCGAGATAACCTAATACAGGAAAAATGAGATTAAGAGTAGGGGGATTATAAATTATTTAAACAGTATGCAAAATTTGATTCTTGAAATTCAAAAATGGGCGATCAGTCAGGCAAACTTCCTAAAGCCGGTTCCCCTGGGATTCTGGTACATTTTATTTATGTTCATTTTCGGGGGAGTGGTTTTAGGGATGGTGATGTTTTTTGCCGGATTTGCTTCTTATGCCGAACGAAAGATTGCCGGTCATATGCAATCGCGTCTGGGCCCGATGCGGGTTGGTCCGCATGGAATTTTCCAATTTATCGCGGACGGGATTAAATTGGTGCTGAAAGAAGACCTGATTCCGGCTGAAGCAGACCGCCTGTTATTTAAAGCCGCTCCGTATGTCCTTTTCGCCGGTTCTTTGGCCGTTTTCGCCGCCATCCCTTTCAGCCAAGTTTTTGGCGAACCGCTGGGTATTACCAATCTGAATATCGGGTTACTTTATATTATGGCCGTTTCCAGTTTTGTGGTAATTGGCATCCTGATGGCCGGCTGGGCGTCTGGTAATAAATGGTCGCTGCTGGGCGGGATGCGTTCCGTCGCCCAGATTGTGAGTTATGAAGTGCCGGTCGCCGTTTCATTTTTAACCGTAATTATGATTGCCGGGACGATGAATATGTTTGACATTGTCAAAATGCAGGAGGGCGGTTTCTGGAAATGGATAATCTTTAAATACCCGCCGTTTACTTTAATTGTTTTTTTAATTTATTATATCGCTTCAATTGCCGAAATAAACCGGACGCCTTTTGATATCGCCGAAGCCGAATCGGAATTGGTGGCCGGATTTCATACCGAATACAGCGGGATGCGGTTCTCTTTCTTCTTTATGGCTGAATACGGCAATATGCTGGCGGTCAGCGCGATTGCCACGGTTTTATTTCTCGGCGGCTGGCAGAGTCCCTTACATATTAATATTTTGCCGGCGCCCTGGTTTGCCCTGGAAGGAATCTTCTGGTTTTTCGCCAAGACCTTATTTTTGGCCTTTGTCATGGTCTGGCTCAGGTGGACTTTGCCCCGTTACCGGGTTGACCAGTTAATGCAGGTCTGTTGGAAAGTTTTATTGCCCGTTGCCTTTGCGAATCTGATTTTGATAGGGATTTGGATAGCGCTAACAACAGATTAAACAAATTAGACAGATTATCTGATTTAAACAACAGATTAAACTGATTGTCTGATGCTAATACCAAATTAAACAGATTATCTGATTTGAACAACAGATTAAACTGATTGTCTG
>CAKKQI010000103.1:6517-15389 GCA_919901895.1 Candidatus Brocadiaceae bacterium
ATGTTAACAACAGATTAAACAGATTATCTGATGTTAACAACAGATTAAACAGATTATCTGATGTTAACAACAGATTAAACAGATTGGGTCTTATGATAATAGTTAAAAAGAGCCCATTCTTATATAAAAATTTGACCTATGAAATAATAGGTGCCGCTATGGAAGTACATCGTGAGTTAGGGCCTGGTTTTTTGGAATCGCTTTATGAAAAAGCATTTACGATGGAGCTTAGATTAAGAAAAATAAATGTTGAAGTCCAAAAAAGAATTACCGTAAAGTATAAAGGATCTATTATTGGAAAACATATTTTAGATATGTTAATTGAAGGAAAAGTAATCGTAGAATTAAAAGTAGTTCAGGAGTTAAATAAAATTTTTGAGGCCCAGTTGATTTCTTATATGAAAGCAACCGGATGCCGGATAGGATTACTGATTAATTTCGCACAAGAATCTTTGGAATACAAAAGGATTTTATTAAAAGATAATTTATTGGAACCTAAATCTGTTTAATCTGTTGTAACCGTGATAGATTGTATTAATCCGTTTAATCTGTTGTTTCCGTGATAGATTGTATCAATCTGTTTAATCTGTTGTAACCGTGATAGATTGTATTAATTCGTTTAATCTGTTGCCCAGGTAATAAATTGTAATCAATCTGTTTAATCTGTTGTAACTATGGTGAATTATTTCAAAAGTATTATTATCGGTTTATGGACGGTGCTGGTGGGGATGAGCGTTACCCTTAAATATTTTTTCTCCAAACCGGTTACAATGCAATACCCGGATGAACGCTGGCCGATGCCCGAACGGTTTCGTGGTATGGTTAAATGTGATCCGGATAAATGTATTACCTGTATGTGGTGCGTCAATATCTGTCCGGTGAGTTGTATTTCCCTGGAGGGAATAAAATCGGAAGCGCCTAAAATGGTAACCAACCTGGAAGGGAAAGAAATCAAGAAATTAAAAGATTTGACCGTTTTTGATGTTGATATTTCCAAATGTATCCAATGCGGTTTTTGCGCCGAGGGCTGTCCGACCGGTGCGATTTATATGAGCCATGATTATGAGAACTCCTGTTACCGCCGGGAGGAGATGGTTTACCGCTGGGCGCAGCGGCAGTCCCCTAAGGTAACATCGGTGGATAAACTATGAATATTTCGGAAATAATCTATCACCTTATTTTCTACGTTTTTGCAATGCTAGTCATCGGCTCGGCGCTGGTCGTCGCGTTTTCTAGGAATATTTTATATTCGGCGTTTGCGTTACTCCTGACTCTTTTCGGGGTGGCCGGTTTATACGTATTCCTGCAGGCAGATTTCCTGGCCGCGGCCCAGGTTTTGATTTACGTGGGTGGGATCCTGGTCCTGATTCTTTTCGGCGTGATGCTGACCCATCAGATTAGTAACGTCAATCTTTCTAATCCGGCCGTCAAACCCTGGCTGGCCGGTCCGCTGGTGTTAATTATTTTAGCCGGACTAATTTGGATAATTGTTAAAACCGATTGGTCCGGCCCAAAAATATGGCTTGATTTAATCGGTTCCGAACTTAAAATCTTGCCCGGACCAACGACTCAACAAATCGGGCAGGCCATTATGGGCAAATATCTTTTGCCGTTTGAAGTGGTTTCCGTACTTCTTTTAGCCGCTTTGCTGGGGGCGGCGTATCTGGCGCGGAGTAGGGGAAAAAGTAATCAGTAAGCGGTCATCAGTAATTATGAACTGGCGTAGAAAACGTTGGATAAAATTTTATGATGAGTTTATTTGAAATTTCGTTACAGCATTATTTAATCATCGCGGCGGTTCTTTTTTGCCTGGGGCTTTATATCGTGCTCACGCGTAAAAATGCCGTGGCAATCCTGATGGGGGTGGAATTGATCCTGAATTCCGCCAATATTAACCTGGTGGCTTTTTCGCACTACCTGACCAATAATATCTCCGGCCACGTTTTTGCTATTTTTGTGATTGTCCTGGCCGCCGCTGAAGCCGCCGTCGCCCTGGCGATTATTATTAATATTTATCAGAATTTTAAAACCGTTGACGTTGATAAAACGGATGAGTTGAAAGGTTGATCTATCCCATCATTAAATAGTAAGTCATTAGGGATAACGAAATCCCGCCCGCTATTTCAGCGGGCGGTCGCTGGATTAGCGACCGACTTTTCGGGTTGAGGATAATAAATTATGACAAATATCGTATTTGACGGACCGCGCGCCTTCTGGTTACTCCAGCAATTGTCATTCCCGCGTCTGGGCGGAACGCCGACCGAGAAAAAGGCGGCCGACCTGTTAAGAAAGTATCTGCGCTCCATCGGGTTGAATCCGAAAGAAGAGACTTTCAAGGTCCAAACCTATCAGGATATTCGGGCATCCGTTGAGGTAATTGCGCCCTACCGTAAAAAATATGAAGTTTCAGTTATTGGTAACAGCGGCTCGACGCCCCAGTCCGGTATTAAAAGCGAGCTGGTTCATCTTATCTCCACCGACCCGGCGCATCTCAAGACTGCGAAGAATAAAATAGCCTTGATCTATAACGCCATAAACAAAATAACCTACCAGCAGTTACGTCGGAATAATACAAAGGTATTGATTGTGGTTACCGAACCCGTGCCGGGAATGCGTCATCTGAAACGGAATAATCTGTTTATCAAGGCCTACGGCCGCATTCCGTCCGTTATCATCGGATACCAGGATGCTCTGGAAATGATTCACCGCGGCGCCAAGACGATTAATGTTATCTGCCGGCAACGGGAATTCACCGGCACCTCGCGCAATGTGATTACCATAATAAAAGGAACCGAATTGCCCAACGAAAAAATAGTTATTTGCGCCCATTATGACAGCGTCAATCAATGCCCGGGCAGTGTTGATAACGGCGGTGGTTCGGTCAGCATCGCCGAGTTCGCCCGGCACTTTGTCAATCATCCGCCCAAGCGCACGCTGGTCTTCATCTGGTTTGGCAGCGAAGAACTGGGACTGAAGGGCAGTTGGGCCTATGCAGCCAGACATAAAAAGGAATTGGCAAAACCCAGACCGCCGCTTTCTCTCAAGAGCGAGCAGGTGGGGTTGCTGATTAACTTTGATGTGGCTGGTACGATATTTGGTAACAACAGTTCGGTAGTCTGCGGCTCGGAATCAATGGCTAACTTCGTTGACTCATTGGCCAAAGAGAAAGGGATTCCGTTCCAGATCGGGCACGCGGCCTATTCCAGCGATAATATCCCTTTCAATGAAAAGGGTATCCCCTCCATTGCGCTGAACCGTTCCAGTGGTAGCTACGGACATTCAACTCTGGATGACATCAAACTTACTAACGCCGAGGGGTTAAAGATAATGGGACAGTTCGGTCTGGAACTGGTCAGCCGGATTGTCAACGCCACGGACATCCCGTTTGACCTCAGTATCCCTGAGTCGGACAGGAAATTCACCTGCGAATATGTGGAGCGGGCCAACCCGTATTACAAACGGCCGTGAACAAGAATTGTTACTACAAGCAGTTTCATAAGGTGGAAGCCTAAAGGCTTCCGCTACTAAAGTGTAGCGGAGACCTTTAGGTCTCCACATTAATAAAAACCTTATGAAACCGCTTGTATTTAAATGAATGTAATTACGGAATTATTATAATGGTGAGATTACGTTCTCGTAATGAGACCTAACGATTTATGAAAAATTATCTTTGGTTAATTCCATTATTACCCGCCATCGGGGCAACTATTAATCTGCTGGTCGGCCGTTTCCTGGGTAAACGGCTGGTCGGTCTGCTCGCCTGCGGAACGATTCTCGGTTCTTTTATCCTTTCGGTCGGTACATTTTTTGAATTAATAAAACTGCCGGCGGCCGATCGGATTATTCACCAAGCGGTTTATTCCTGGCTTTCTTTAGGTAATCTGAAAGCCGAAGTGGCTTTCCTGGTTGACCCGCTTTCCATTATTATGCTGCTGGTAGTTACCGGCGTGGGCTTCTTGATTCACGTTTATTCCATCGGTTATATGGCCGACGATAAACGCTATGCCCGCTATTTTGGATATCTGAATCTCTTTGTTTTTGCGATGCTCCTTTTAGTGGCCGGCGATAATCTTTTATTGATGTTTATCGGATGGGAAGGGGTCGGATTATGCTCTTATCTTTTAATCGGGTTCTGGTTTGAAAAGAAAGAAAACGCCATCGCCGGCAAAAAGGCCTTTATCGTTAACCGCATCGGCGACTGCGGCTTCATCCTCGGTATTTTCCTTTTATTCTGGTCTCTGGGAAAGATAGATTTTCACGGCTTAAAAGATAATGTTCATATTTTAACGCCCGGACTGGCTACCGCCATCGGGTTATTGCTTTTTGTCGGGGCGACCGGCAAATCCGCCCAGATACCCTTATACGTCTGGTTGCCGGATGCCATGGCCGGTCCGACGCCGGTGAGCGCCTTGATTCACGCGGCCACGATGGTGACGGCCGGTGTTTATATGATTGCCCGGATGAATTTTCTTTATGTAATGACGCCTACGGCAATGTCGGTCGTCGCGATTGTCGGGGTCGGCACGGCTTTTTATGCCGGCACGATTGCCCTGGTGCAAAACGACATTAAAAAAGTGCTGGCTTATTCCACCATCAGCCAGTTGGGTTATATGTTTTTGGGGGTTGGGGTCGGCGCCTTTGCGGCCGGAATTTTCCACCTGATGACGCACGCCTTTTTTAAAGCCCTGCTCTTCCTCGGCTCCGGCAGTGTCATTCACGGCACCGGCGGAGAACAGGATATCCGGAAAATGGGCGGGCTGAAAAAATTTATGCCGGTTACTTTCTGGACGTTCCTGATCGGCACGATCGCCATTGCCGGTATCCCCGGCTTTTCCGGATTTTTCAGCAAGGATGAAATCCTCTGGAAATCTTTTTCCAGCGCCCAGGGTCACTGGTTATTATGGCTGGTCGGTTTGGCCGGGGCGGCCCTGACCGCTTTCTATATGTTTCGCTTGGTTTTTCTTACTTTTTATGGGAAAAACCGGGCCGGACATCAAGACCATCAGCCGCTCCCGCCTTTAGCGGGACAGGCGGACCAGGAGGAGTCCGGGCATAACGTGTGCTGTGATGATAAATCTACAACCCATAAAACCCACCATGCCCCGATACAATCGGGGCAGGCCCATATCCACGAATCGCCGGCGATAATGACCGTTCCGTTGGTTATCCTGGCGGTGCTGTCGGTCATCGGCGGGTATATCGGCATCCCGTATGTTTTGGGTGGGGCGAATCATATTGAAAAATTTATGGAGCCGGTTTTTGAAAATCCGGCTACCCATCATGCCTCTGCGCCGGAATATCTAGTTTCCGCCGGAGGGCATGATGCCGTTTCCGACATAATCGGGACCGGCACCCCTGAAAATACCCATCACGAACAGGGCGGGTTGGAATTATTATTGATAGCGCTTTCGGTCGGACTGGTCGGCTTAAGTATCTTGACCGCTTATTATTGCTATATTAAAAAACCGCATCTGCCCGGACAGGTGGTGCAAAAGTTTTCCGGTTTATATAAATTATTATTAAACAAATATTATCTTGACGAAATTTATGATGCCCTGATTATAAAAACGCTCTTGAAACTGAATAATCTTCTGGCTTATAAAATAGACCTGGGGGTGATTGACCGGCTGGTGAACGATTCGGCCCGCGGGATGATTGGTTTGGCTAAGGGAAGCGGGCTGGTTGATTTAAAGGTGGTGGACGGTGCGGTGAACGAAACCGGTCAGAGCGTTCTGGCGGCCGGGCAGTCCGTGCGGCAGATCCAGACCGGCCGGTTAAAAAGTTATCTCGGATGGGTCGTCGGCGGAATTATCGTTTTGACCGCCTGTATCTACATCCTTCTGCAATTATCAGCCAGCGGCTGAACCGTCTCCGCCCCGCCTTGGCTGGGACGGATCCGCCTTTCCATTGGCGGACTTTGCCTGGCAGTCATAATTCTAACGACTTTTTGGATATCTTCCTCTGCTGTCCACATTGTGATTGTTAAGTGCTTTCTTGTACACTTCCAACTCTATTAGTCCGAAATTGCTTTATAGCCCAAAAAGATTCGCAGTTCGCGAGAATTGCTAATTTTCGGTCAGTATTCTTGAGGTTGAGCTGGGCTTAAGTCCACCTCGCAGCACAATTTTAGCCAGTGGATATGATTTTAGTCAGACCTCTTTTAACCTGGTTTCTGTGGGGGCATTAGCGTAATGCAGTAAACAGCAAGTGGTCCTTTGATAAATTCATGATAGTTAGGCAGTAGAAAAGTTTGGTTCATAAAACCTGAGAAGATTCCGTTGAACTAAATGCAATTATTCTTGCATTTAGTAGCACTATTTGATATGGTCATATAATATGAAAACGATAAAAAGAAGAACATTATGGTTCAAGAAAATCGAGGAATTATGGAAAAAGACGAACATCATCTGGCTTTATGGGGTCAGGCGGTCAGGCAAAACGTTTCTCTGCCGGAGTATTCCCGGCATAGAGTATTTTGATTGTGAACTACCGAGAGTCCGACAGTATTTTGCCGACCCGGAAGGATTTTTCAGAGGTCTTTCCGGTAAAAAAGTGGTCATTGATGAAATTCATCGCTTGGATAACCCTTCTGAGGTGCTCAAGATTGCGGCTGACTACTTTCCCAAAACCAAGATTATTGCAACCGGTTCATCGACGTTGGGGACATCCTTAAAGTTCAGGGATACACTAACCGGTCGCAAAAAAGACCTCTGGCTTTTACCAATGACCTGGCAGGATTTAAGGGATTTCAATCACATTAAAATGGACCATCGGCTTCAACGCGGCGGGCTGCCGCCATTTTTCTTGTCTAAATCATTTCCGGAGCCGGATTTTCAGGAATGGCTGGACGCTTTCTGGTCCAAAGATATCCATGAATTATTCAGGATAGAGAGACGGCATTCCTTTCAGAAATTTATAGAGTTACTTTTTATGCAGAGCGGCGGTATTTTTGAGGCGACGAAATTTGCCCAGCCCTGCGAAATAAGCCGGACCACGGTCAGTAATTATTTAAAGGTATTAGAAGCGACTTCAATCGCGCATATCCTTAAACCATTTAATTCCCATAAGGCATCGGAGATTATCTCGGCGCCGAAAATCTATGCCTTTGATACCGGTTTTATCTGTTACTGGCGCGGCTGGGATAAATTGCGGCAAAGCGATTTAGGGGTTTTATGGGAGCATTTTGTCCTTAATGAAATTTACGCCAATTCCCAGAACAAAAGAGTTCATTACTGGCGTGATAAACGGGGGCATGAGGTTGATTTTATTCTGACACCGCGCATTGGCGCACCGATCGCCATTGAAACCAAATGGAATTCCGCAGGTTTTGAGCCGAAAAATCTTATTGCCTTCCGCAGGCAATACTCTCAGGGAAGGAATTTCGTGGTGTCTTATGATATAGACAGAGATTTTTCCCGTAATTATCGCGGGATAACGGTGAGGTTTATAGGTCTGCCGGGACTGATAAGAATCGTATCCTAATTGTATATGTTAAGTTATATTGAACCCGCCTAAAAATAGGCCAAATCACCTTTTTATTCAATAACATTAGAGATATGATCCATAACTAAGAGACTCTAATGCTTTGTTGAAAACTTTATTCTCAAACGTTCACCTTTCGCGAGAATTGCTAATTTTCGGTCAGTATTCTTGAGGTTGAGCTGGGCTTAAGTCCACCTCGCAGCACAATTTTAGCGCCATAAATTACCTGTTTATTTTACTTGCCATAAGTTTGAAATTATATTATAATTTTTATGCCGATAGGACATATTTTTCCCGATAGTCATCGGGATAGGTTTGAATATAAATGTAAACCCCGATGTTTCGCTCCGCCTTAGGCGGACGGATCGGGATAGGTCGGCATTGCCTTTTTTCCGCCAGAGGCGGATCAGTCCTACGGCTGACGCCATGGGACGAATCAGTCCCCGCCTGAAGCGAGGCTGAAACATTAATAATAAAATTTAATGGTAACGGCATATGTTACACTTTAGTTGCGACCGGTGCGGAAAAGGGTTGTTGCTGGATGAAGACGTTCGCTACGAGGTTACCATTGAAGTCAAATCCGGTTATGACCCGCTGGAAATTACCAGAGAAGATTTGCAAAAAGATTTTTCCGCTGAAATAGCCGTCCTGCTTAAACAGATGAAGAAAAAAGGCAAACAGGCCCTGGAAGACGGCGTCTATAAAATTTTTAAGTTTGACCTGTGCCTGCAGTGCCAGAAAGAGTTTATCAAAAATCCGTTGCCGGTAAAAAGTAAACAGGAGCTACCCGAAAGGTCGGGATTTCGCAACGGGCAATGACTCACTATTTATGCCCCCGTAGCTCAATATGAAAAGAAGAGCCATAATTAATAAAATAGGCCGGAGAAAAGAAATGATGGAGTTTTATGTCCGTGAAGAGTCAGCAACTTATGGCTCTACCAAACCTTTTAGTGTCTATTACGATAACTTCGAACGTTCCGTAAAACTCCTTAAAGGCGATTGCGTTGAAATACTAAATCAGGCGCGTGAGAATAGCGTTGACATGGTCTTTGCCGACCCGCCTTATTTCCTTTCCAATGGCGGTATTACCTGCCATGCCGGCAAGATGGTTTCCGTCAATAAGGGCCAGTGGGATAGGTCAAAAGGCATAGAGGAAACCCACAGGTTTACCACAGATTGGCTGCGCGCCTGCCAGCGGGTCTTAAAACCGGACGGCACGATCCGGGTCTCAGGCACCACCCATATTATTTATTCAATCGGTTTTGCGATGCAACAACTGGGCTATAAGATCCTTAATGACATCGTTTGGTATAAGCGCAATGCGCCGCCCAATCTTTCCTGTCGTTATTTTACCCATTCCACAGAGATAGTTTTATGGGCAGCGAAGAAT
>CAKKQI010000104.1 GCA_919901895.1 Candidatus Brocadiaceae bacterium
CATGTCCATATCCATATCGTGCCCCGGTGGAATGGCGACACTAATTTTATGCCGATTCTCGGTAATACCAAAGTTATTTCCCAATCATTGTCAAAACTTTACCTTGCCCTTAAAAGATTTTTGTGAAATTCAGCCCCGCCCTAAATCACCTTAGGTGATTTAGTTATAAAAACGCATTTTTTTCACAATGAATGTCATATCCTATCTTGGAAGGACTGGATTACCGCTGGAGGGACTAAATTTTACGTAATACATAAAAGCTGCGCCGTTGCTTATTAGTATCCCGTACGATAAAGTTAGTAATGATATAAGATTTATTAAAATATGAGATAAATATCTGCCTGGTTTTTTTTCGCCAATCACCCGCCAGCGCCGCATCAGATTTTTTCAGGGACATAATATTAAACGGGATTTCTACCAAAATAAAATTTTCACCTCGCTTTGCTCTGGATGAAAATTTTATATCTAATTTTGGGCGAGAGCAAACTAACAATCCGTTCTTATTGTAATAGGTCGGATTAACAATACGGCTTTCATCTCTCGCCCTGGCGGGATTTGTATATTTTTTTCGGGGGTGCCCGAAAAATTTATCTTTAATCCGCCATTCGGCCAGAAAACGGTCGGTCGCCATTCCCTGATTTAAAATACTGGAACTCGGTCCGTAAAGATTTGTTTCATATTTCCTGATAATAACACCCAGTTTGACAATATTGAAATAGGCATTAAGGCTTTGCAGGGGGTCAAAAGTCCAGGTAATCAGATTTATCCCCTGTTTTAAAGCAAACTGCCGCTGGGCGAATTTTAAACGTGCGCCGATGCTGGTATTTCGATAAGTCGGCAAAACCGCCAGCATGCGCGAACAATGAATCAAACGCCCGTGGCTTAAACCAGGAAAACCGAAAATAAAACCGATTAGTTTGCACGGTTTATCCCCGTCCCGCTCCCGTCCCGCCGTGGCGGGAGCTGGACGGGAGCGGGAAAAAGCCCCCAGGACCAAGCCGCCGTTTTTTTGGATGGTCAGCAATTCGTTCAACGGAATTATTTCCCGTTCCGTAAACTGCCAGACTTTTTGCTGAAGCGTTTCGCAGTCGTGGTATTCTTTAATCGTTTTGATTTTTCTTATTGTAATCATAATAATTGACTTTAAAGAAACTTTTAGTAAATTCTATATCTATGAGCAAAAAAATCAAGATTATTATCAATCCGATTTCCGGCAGCGGCCGCGGTCCGCGGTTATTAAAAAAATTGCTCAAGCATCTGGACTATTCCCGGATCAGCGCCGAAATAAAAACCACCGCCCAAGCCGGAGAGGCAACCTACGAAGCCCAAAATTTAACCGGGATTGATACTCTTGTTTGTATCGGCGGAGACGGGACGGTTAATGAAGTTATTAACGGATTACGGCTAACCGGCCCAAAATCAGTTCCGCTGGCAATTTTGCCGGTCGGGTCGGGTAATGTGATTGCTAAAGAATTAAATCTTTCCCGCAATATCAAAGAATTTATCCGGTTATTAGATTTGAATAAAACCGTTTCTTTTGACCTGGGTGAAGTAAATTTTCCTGCGACATCCGGAAGCGGGCCGCGTTATTTTATTTCCATGGCCGGGATTGGGTTTGACGCTGAAGTCGCGTGCCTTTATCATAAATTCCGCCGGGGCGTCCGGCTTCAGGCCCATCTTTTTAATTATTTTCCTTTGGGGATTTCCACTTTGCTCCGATACCGGCCGCCGAAAATTTCAATAGAAGTGGATGGCAGGCCTATTACGGATGAAGCCTGTTTTATCCAGGTGGCTAACGCCCGCAGTTACGGCGGACCTTTTGTTTTTATTCCTCAAGCCAGGCCGGATGACGGGATGCTTGATATTCTCTGGTTTTCCGGTCATTCCAGGGCGGATATCGGCCGGTATTTTTTTAATGCTTTTTTAGGTAACGCCGCCCGGTGTAAAGATGCTCATCATCTGCGGGGTAAAAAAGTAGTTTTGTCCGCCTTGGGCGGATCAGGGCCACCGGTGCCGGTTCAGGTAGATGGTGATTGTTGCGGATATTTACCGGTGGAAATCGGCATCAAACCTCAGGCGGTGTCAATGTTAATCCCTGAATGAAAACCCGCATTTTTGCTGTGGATTTACCAGATCGCGGTCTTTTAAATCGCGGTTATTAATCGGGAAAACCCGGCAGACCTGGCTTCTTAAAGTATAGTGCCGGCAGGTGGCCGGATGGCAATTCTGGTTTAGCCACCAGCAGTCAAATAATAATCTACAACACGCGCCGCAACGCCGGCATTCGCCCACCCGGTTAGCTAAACTTTGTTTTACGTAAGCCGGGCGGAAATCGGCTAAATAAGCCCTTCTTATTTTACCCCAGATTTGGGTAAAAGAATGCGTCCAGCCGTTTAATATTTTCATATAATTAATCCGTGTCCCGCCATTCCCGCCTGACGTCCGCCTGACCGGGGGCCAGTCAGGCCGGCGGCGGGATTCGTTCTGCGGCGAATAATCTGTGTAATCAATCTTAATCCGTGTAATCCGCTGTTAGATTATAATAATCAATTGAAAACAGTCAAGTTTTTTAACAGGATAGGCAGATAATAAATATATATTGAACTTTGTCGTAAAAGCGATATAATTAATAAAATATAAAATAAATTTTATAAAGGGTGTGTTATGAAACAACAAGTAGTTCGGCTTCGTTCACCACAAGTAATTTTATGGTTAGCGATTTTTTTTATGTTTGGATTTTTTTCCGGCGCGCTCAGAGCGCAGGAGTCTGAAGGAGACCTGATTTCCGGCTTGAACCATCAAAAGTCTGAGGTGCGTAAATTAACCGTTACCTTGATAGAAGAGAAAAACATTAAAACGGCCGTTCAGCCGTTAATTGAAAAACTTAAAGATGATAATCAGGAAGTCCGGGCGGCGGCCCATCGGGCCTTGCAAAGCCTGACCAAGCAAAACCTTCCTTCCGATTACGACCGCTGGGCTGAGTGGTGGGTGAAAGAGGGATCGCTCAATAAGGAATTTTCCGAAAAAATTTTCACCGGCTGGGACCTGATTAAAATTCGCGAACGGATTTATTTTGCCATTACGGTCATTACGATTTTACTGGTACTGTTGCTTTTCTTTATCCTGGTATTCAGTTTTATGGGCGGGGCGAAGATTAAGGAAATGAAAGATGTTCTCAAGAGAGCCGAGCAATATATTTCCGATACCGAGGCCATCACCAAAAAATCAGACCGGGTTATCGACGAACTGGAACAACGGCGCTCTGAAATGTTAAATTTCTTCGGGCGTATAAAAAATGAAAACGAAAGTGAAATTGAAAGGTTTTGCGATTTGCTTCAACAGAACGTGGAACACCGGATGCGCGAAGTAACGATGAATTTGCGTGAAAAAGCTGAGTCCGAACTGAAACAAACACTGGAACAGAGCCGGGCTGATATTTTGCGCGAAGTCAAATTGATTTTTGCCGAACACAAAGAAAAATTTATTAAAGAATTGGAAGAACATCAATCGGTAATGAACTCTAAAAAAACAACATCTTAATGGATACCATTCTTAATAAGATCCAATCAGGGCAGGTCGTTTACTTTATCGGTATCGGCGGTATCGGAATGAGCGGGTTGGTTCAATGCCTTCAGGCGCGGGGGATTAAAGTAGCCGGTTCTGATTTGACGGAGAATGATGCGGTGACCCGCTTGCGGCAACAAGGTTGTCCTGTCTTCATCGGGCATAATGCGGAAAATCTTCCTTTGGAAACCGCCCTAGTTATTAAATCTGCCGCGATTAAAGACGATAATCCGGAATTACGGGAAACCCAAAAACGCCGCTTGCCTGTTTTAAAATACGCCCAACTGCTGGGCGAGTTAATGAAAACCAAGTATGGTATCGCGGTCAGCGGTTGTCATGGTAAAACTACCACCACGGCTTTTATTTCTTATGTTCTTCAAAAAAACGGTCGGCAACCCAGTTTTGTCGTCGGCGGTTACGTGCCGTCTTTAAAAACCAGCGCCCGGGCCGGCCGGGGAAAATATTTTGTCGCCGAGGCCTGCGAGTTTGACCGCTCTTTTCATAACCTCTGGCCGAAAATCCTGGTGATTAATAATATTGAGGCAGACCACCTTGATTATTACCGTGATCTTGATGAAATCATTGAATCTTTTCAGATACTGGCTGATAAAGTGCCGGTTGATGGTTTTATCCTGGTTAATCAGGATGATAAAAATGCGCTCCAAGCGATTCAATTTGTTACGGCCCGCGTGATCACTTATGGATTAACCAAAGCGGCTAACTGGCAGGCGAAAAATATCCGATTGAAAAACAACCGCTGGTTTTTTGAAGTCTGGCATCGTTCTAAAAATAGTTATAAAAAACACCAAAAATTCGGTAATTTTGTCATCAATATCCCCGGTAAACATAATGTTCATAATACCCTGGCGGTTATTGTCACCGCTCATTTATTGGGTATTTCTAAAACAGACATTAAGAAAAATTTAACTTCTTTTACCGGAGTGGCCCGTCGTTTTGAAATCATCGGCCGGTTAAAACCGACCCGCCCCGATAAAATCGGGGGCCGCCGGCGAGGCGGAAAGGTTACGGTGATTGATGATTATGCCCACCATCCGACGGAAATAGCTGTCGTTTTAAAAACTGCCCGCCGGTTATGGCCTAAACGGAAAATCTGGTGTGTCTTTCAGCCGCATCAATACAGCCGGACCCGCTGTTTTCTCGACGAATTTGCCCTGGTTTTTTCCGGGGCGGATATGACTATTGTGCCTGATATTTACTTTTCCCGAGACAGCGCCCAAGCCAGAAAAGAAGTTACGGCTCAGGATCTGGTAAAAAAAATTAAGGAACTAAAGGGCCAGGCCATTTACCTCGCTACCTTTGATAAAATAATCAGTTATTTAAATAAAAATATGGATAAAGCGGACATAATTATTACTATGGGAGCCGGTGATATCGGGCAGGTGGCGCAGGCGTTGGTTAAGTACAATCGGCCAATGTAAAATGCAGAATGCAAAATATATGTATGAAAATTTATTTAAATTATATCAGGAAATCGTCCGTTTTAACGAACCATTAGCCCGATCCACCTCTTTTAAAATCGGTGGTCCGGCTGAAATATTGCTTGCCCCGCGGAGCGTTGAGGAATTAACCAGTGTTTATCAATTATGCCGCCGGCACGAAATTCCGGTTTTTATCCTGGGCGGCGGAACCAATCTGCTGGTGAGCGATACCGGAGTGAAAGGCGCAGTAATAAAAATTACTTTCTCGCCAAAGGTGAACCCCGAAGACCTTCGGGGTAATCACCGGCTGATTAATGACGAAATAATTTCAGCGGACGCCGGTCATTCGCTTAACCATCTGGTGATTACTTCCTTAAAAGCAGGTCTGGGTGGACCGGAAATTCTGGCGGGCATCCCGGGGACGGTGGGCGGAGCAGTAATGATGAATGCCGGCGGAAAATATGGAACTATCGGTGATTTGGTCGAGTCTCTTACCGTGCTGGCTTCGGATGGAACGCTTCACGTCATTAAACGGGACGGAATCAATTTCGGCTACCGGACTTTCGGTTTGCTTGCTCCGCAGAAGGCGGGAGCAGAAGATATTTTGATCGTAAAAGTGACGTTACGGTTAAAAAAAGAAAGGCCGGAATATTTAAAAGAACGGTTTCAGGAGATTTTAAAGGAGAAAATTAGGACCCAGCCGTTAAACGCTAAAAGCGCTGGTTGTGTTTTTAAAAATCCGGAGAATCAATCGGCCGGCGCCCTGATTGACCAAGCCGGTTTAAAGGGCCTGGCGGTCGGCGGCGCAAAGGTTTCGGAACAGCACGCTAATTTTATTATCAACACCGGACAGGCCACCGCCCGGGATGTTCTTACCTTGATGGAACAAATAAAAAAAACGGTGGCTGATAAGTTTAAAGTCAATTTGGAGCCGGAAATAAAAATCTGGTAACCGCGGATTTATCTGATTAAACGGATTAAAAGGATTAAGTAGATGAGTAAATTATTATTTGAAGAAATTACAAGAGAAATTATTGCTTCAGCAATGGAAGTACATCGGACGTTGGGCCCTGGTTTCTTAGAAGGCGTTTATGCCGAAGCCTTGGAATACGAATTGGAAAAAAGAGGGCTAAAATTTGTTAGAGAACAAGAATTAAACATTAGATATAAAGATGTGATATTGAAGAAAACTTATCGGGCAGATTATATAGTAGCAGATTCTGTTTTAGTGAAAAATAAAGCGACTAATGGATTGGTTAAAGAAGATTATGCTCAAATGTTTAATTATTTGAAAGTTACCGGTAAAAAATTAGGATTATTATGTAATTTCGGCAAACCAAGTTTAGAATGGAAGCGGATTATTTGCGAGAGCTATAAAAAAATATGAAAGGCGGAAGAATGAAGTTTAAATATAATCCGTTAAATCCGCCTAATCAGCGGTTAGAACTTTTCAGGCAAAAAAAATTACCCATCGCAGTTTTTTTAGGCGGGTTTTCTTCCGAGCGGGAAATCTCTCTCAAATCAGGGCAAGCCGTCGCTAAAGCATTAACCGCGGCCGGATACCCAGTTCAAATTGTTGATGTTATCGGTCCGCAGATAAAAGAATTGTCCAAATCCCGCTCTTTCCGGGAGAAAGGGCGGGACAAACCAACGTTTGAAGTGGTGTTTATCGCCTTGCACGGGAAATTCGGCGAAGATGGTGAATTGCAGGCGTTACTGGACTGCCAAAAAATTATTTATACCGGTTCCGGCGCCGGAGCCAGCCGTAACGCGATGGATAAAATTCAGGCCAAGAAATTATTCGTCAAACATCAAGTGCCTACTCCGGACTATCTGACATTTTCTCAATCCGTGGTGAGCTTAGCCGAACCACAGGATTCTTCGGCCGTTCTGAGGACGGAAATTAAACGATTGGGTTATCCGGTCGTGGTAAAACCGAGGGCCGAAGGTTCAACGGTTGGGATATCAATTGTTCAGGATGATACTTTTTTACCAGGCGCCTTAAATAAAGCTTTTAAATATCCAGCCCGCTATAGCGGGACGGAAGATGAAGTTTTGATTGAAAAATTCATTAAAGGGCGCGAGTTGACAGTGGGTATTCTGGAAGAGCAACCGTTGCCAATTATTGAAATAAAAACCGGTCAGAATTTTTACGACTATCAAGCTAAATATCAGGATGCGACGACCGAATATCTAGTTAATCCTGATTTGCCGGCCGGCGTGGTGAAAAAAGTTCAAGCCGCCGCTTTAAAAGCCCATCAGGTTTTAGGATGCAACGGTTTTTCCCGGGTTGATGTCCGTTTAAGTGAAGAAAATGAGCCGTTTGTTCTGGAGGTTAATACGATTCCCGGTTTAACTGAACGAAGTCTTTTGCCCAAAGCCGCGGCCGCGGCCGGAATTAATTTTACCCAACTGTGTGAAAAAATCATAGAACTGGCGTTGTTAAAACCGTTGTAGCGGCGAGGCTTGTCCTTGCTAAAATTGTTGAGGGCTATCATCCCGATTAGGTCGGGACTCCACTGTCGTTTCGCAAGGGTCGCCGCTACTTTCTTGAAACAAATATGATAAAAGTCAGCATTACCATAGCCGCTTATAATAATGCCCAATATTTACCGGAAACCTTAGATTCAATCTTTAATCAGACTTATAAAAATTTTGAGGTGATTATCGTTGATGATGCCTCAACGGATAATACAACTGAAGTGCTTAAAGTGTACCGGGACCGGATAAAATATCACCGGTTTGATGTGAATCAAGGTTCGGCGTCGGCCTGGAATGAAGCCATTCGCCAAGCGACCGGCGAATATATCGCCCTGGCCGCGGCGGATGATGTCTGGATGCCGGATAAGCTGGAACTCCAGATGGCCCTTTTTGAACAACAACCGCATCTTGGTTTAGTCTACGGACGGATTATTTCAGTGGATGAAGCAGGACAATCTTTGCCAAAACATCTCCGCCAGAGGCGGATTAGTCTCCGGCTGAACTGGGATAAGCAATACCCCATCGGCCCGGTTTTTACCGAATTATTTATGCGGTCAAATTTTGTTCCGGCCTCAACCGCTTTAATCAAAAAAAAAGCCATTGAACAGACGGGCTGGCTGGATGAATCGTTGCGGCTCTGCCAGGATTATGATTTTTACTTACGCATCGCTCATGACTTTGAATTTGGTTTTGTTGATAAGGTTCTGGTGAAATACCGACGGCACCCTGGTTCGGTCAGCACCGGTAAACGACACCGGGCTTTTGATTACCAGCGTCAGGTCATAGATAAAATGTGGCGACTTTTTGGTTCAGAAACGCTCAAGGTTTCAGATGGTAAACCTATTACTAAAATACTTTACAGACGGCGCTTGGCTCAACAATATGCTAAAGAAGGACGATATTATTTAAGGCACGGGAATAAACAATTAGCCCGGGAATCGTTGGCGCGATCATTAAAATACCAACCGTTCCGGTTCGGGACGCTCGTAAAATATTTATTAACGTATTTGTAAAAACCCATGAATTGGAATAATGGAAAAGTTGAATGTTGGAATGATGGGAGTAAAAAATAACTGTTTGTAATCCGGTATTCCATTATTCCAATATTCCACCGTGGTTTAGTATGGAGGTAATGATGTCTCTATTTTCCCGTGTTGGTATCCGTCTTAATAAAATTAACATCAAGATTATTTTGTCTTTTCTGATTGTAGCGGCGTTAGTCTATCTCGCCCGCCCGCAGTTATATTATTTTTTTAGCGGGTTGGGTCTGGTCGTGTTCGGAGAAATTGTCCGGATCTGGGCTACCGGACATTTGGAAAAAAACAAGTCGCTCACGACCAGCGGACCTTACGGTTATGTTAAAAACCCGATGTACGTCGGCTCGTTTTTAATTATGATGGGTTTTATCGCGATGGCGATGAATCCGGAAAACGCTCATTATATTTTAACCCTGTTAGGTATTGAATTAGCCGGTTTTCTTTTTTATTATATTCCGCGCAAGAGAAAAATTGAAGGCGAGCGCCTGCGTGAAAAATTCGGCGCCACCTATGTTGAGTTTGACAAACTTGTACCTGATTATATCCCGCGTCGGTTAACACCTTACCGCGGTACTGGCTCTGATAAACGCTGGATGGGGCGGGTCTTTAACGAAAATAACGAATTGCACGTCGGCCTGTGCGTGGTTCTGGGTGTGCTGGCAATAGCCTTGAAGTTTTTTTAATGATATATTTAATTTATGCTTAATACCACACTCCGTGAGAAATTAAACCGGAATGCCATTAAAGTTCTTAAAGATAATCCGCCGTTATCACCCGTAACCAAATTAATAGATCTGGACGGCCGCAAAGTTGTTCTCAAGGATTACAGCCAGCGCGCCTGGTGGGTAAAAGACGTTTGGGGACGTCTTTTAATTAACCACGAATACTATATTCTCAAGCGTTTAGCCGGACAGCCCGGCGTACCAAAAGCGGTTAGTTTAGTAGATGAGTACGCCTTTTTGTCTGAATATATTAACGGTCAGCCGTTGAGTAAATTCAAACCGGACACCCTTCCGCCGATTTTTTTTGAATATCTTACCGAAGAGATAAAAAAAATCCACGCCGGCGGGGTGGTCCATCTTGATTTGGGGCAGAAAAAAAATATTATGGCGGACGAAAAATTCCGGCCTTTTTTTATTGACTTTGCCAATGCCCTGTATTTCAGGCGGGAGGCCTTTGGATTCAAACAACTATTTGACCTGCTCTGTCTGATTGACCGGGGGGCGTTACTTAAGTTTAAACATCGCCTGTTTCCCGGGTTGTTGACGCGGTCCGAAAAAAAATTCCTGAAAAGATTTTTAACGATCAGAAGACTCTGGATCTTTAAACGAAAAAAATATCGTCCGAAAGATGTGGTGAAATAAATCCAGATGTTAAGATTTAAAAAAGTTCGCACCAGTTTACGCCGGATATTTATCCTGGGTTTACTGCTCTGGATTCGGCCGATTGATAATCCTTATTTCTTCTGGAGCGGGACCGGTCTGGTTTTTCTGGGGCAATTAATCCATTTTATCTCGGCCGGTTATTTGACTAAAAGGGATACGCTGGTGGCGGCGGGTCCCTATCGGCACGTCCGAAACCCTTTTTACGTGGGTAATTTTTTGTCCGACCTGGGGCTGTGTCTCGTGGCCCATAATCCCTATCTCCTGCTGGTTTACTTTCCGCTTTTTTATCTCTGGGTGATTCCCCGCCGGGTAAAAAAAGAAGAGGCGTTTTTGCTGAATAGATTTTCCGCAGATTACGCCGATTACCTTAAGAGGGTGCCGCGATTTATACCGGGATTAATTCCCGCGAAACTGGATTACGTCAACGGTCAATTTACCTGGTCGCAGATTATAAAAAATAAAGAAATCTGGCGGGTGATGCGGGCCGGTGGACTGGTTATTCTTTTCTATCTGCGCACCCAAATTGCGGTTGTAAAAGAGGGATTTATTCCGGAATTTAATTTCACCCCACTGGTGAGCAATTCTTTTAATCTCATCACGCTGGTTATCTTTGGCGTGATTATTATTCTCCCGCCGATTATTCAATTCGGAATTATTGCGCCACGCCGGCGTCGCGCCAAATACGATCTGATTTAAAGTGGCTTGCTTGGTGTCTCGTCATAATCATAAATACCGGGCAATTCCAAATTTTTCTTAACCGATCCTGATTTTTATGCTAATTTACCGAACTCTTGCGAAAATGGGAAATAGGCTACCCAAAAGGTGTCCTACTTCACTCTCCGAAGTAACCGAAGGGCCACGAAGGACGGGTCATTCCTGCCCGCTCCGCCGAGCAGAGCGAGGCGAGCGGAAGCAGTCCCGCCTAAGGGCGGGATGGATTCCCACTCCCCGTTTTCACGAGGACAAGTTTCGTGGGAATGACAGAAAGGGCGTTTCGCAAGAGTTCAGTAATTTGCTAATAAATCTGGTTAACCGGTGTTAACCATTAGGTGGAAATTTGGAAAAAAAAGGAAGAAGTCGTTCCGGTGTGCTAAAACATTGAACAGATAAATGATTTTTGTTATAGTAGCCATTAAATATTATCCCGCTAGGACGGGGTGACAGAGGTTGCCATAGTTACCGATGTTTGAAAAAGCCAGTAATAAATTTTTTAAGGTTTTAACCGGTATTTTCGGGTCCCGGAATGAACGGATCCTGAAATCACTCTGGCCGATGATGCATCAAATTAATGCGCTGGAGCCGGACGTGGCCCGGTTATCAGATAGTCAATTAAAAGATAAAACAGCCGAGTTGAAAAAACGGCTGTCTGAAGGCGCCTCTCTGGATGACCTCCTGCCTGAGGCGTTTGCCGTCGTGCGTGAGGCCGGTAAACGCACCGTTAAAATGCGTCCTTTTGACGTGCAACTTATCGGCGGAATTGTTCTGCATCAAGGCCGGATTTCCGAAATGGCGACCGGCGAAGGGAAAACCCTGGTGGCGACCCTGCCGGCTTACCTTAATGCCTTAACCGGAAAGGGCGTTCACATCGTGACGGTAAACGATTATCTGGCCCGACGTGACCGCGAATGGATGGGTCCGGTTTATGAATTGCTCGGTCTGACCGTCGGCGCTATCCAAAATGATATGAATAATGCCGATCGTAAAATCCAGTACGCATGCGATATTACTTACGGGACTAATAACGAATTCGGGTTTGATTACCTGCGCGATAATATGAAAATCCGGTTTGAAGACCAGGCCCAGCGCGGTCATTATTACGCCATTGTGGACGAGGTGGATAGCATCCTGATTGATGAAGCCCGGACGCCGTTGATTATCTCCGGTCCGGCCGAGGAATCAACGGAAAAATATTACAAGGCCGAGCAGGTGGCCGGCCGTTTGAAAAAAGAATCTGATTATACGATTAAAGAAAAAGAACATACGGTGGTGTTGACCGAAGCGGGATTGGAACGGGCGCATGAGTTTGTCGGTATTCCCAGTTTTTACGATCTGCCGGAGCATATGGACTGGCCTCATCATATTGAGCAGGCGCTGCGGGCTAAAGAACTTTATAAACTTGACCGTGAATATGTGATTAAAGACGGTGAAATTATTATCGTCGATGAATTTACCGGCCGGTTAATGCCCGGGCGGCGTTGGAGCGACGGACTCCATCAGGCCATTGAATCCAAAGAACATCTTAAAATCAGACAGGAAAACCAGACTTTAGCCACCATTACCCTCCAGAATTATTTTAAATTATATCGAAAATTAGCCGGGATGACCGGCACCGCCGTGACCGAAGCAATGGAATTTGACAAAATTTACGGATTGGAGGTTGCGGTAATCCCGCCTAATCGTTCTTTAGTCCGGAACACTTATCCGGATATGGTTTTCCGGACCGAGCAGGAAAAATTTGAGGCGATTATTGAAGAGATTGTGCGGATTCACGAAACCGGTCGTCCGGTGCTGGTTGGAACAACTTCCATTGCCAACTCCGAGCGTTTAAGTGATTTGCTCAGGCGGCGGGGTGTCAAGCATGAGGTTTTGAATGCCAAGCAGCACGAACGGGAAGCGCAGATTGTGGCCCAGGCCGGGCAGCCGGCGGCGGTAACCATTGCCACTAATATGGCCGGTCGGGGAACCGATATTCTCTTAGGGGACGGCGTGGCGAAGTTAGGCGGATTGCATATTTTAGGAACGGAGCGTCACGAGGCGCGCCGGATTGATAACCAGTTACGCGGCCGGTCCGGACGCCAGGGCGACCCCGGTTCGTCACAGTTTGTTCTTTCGCTGGAAGATAATCTCTTACGGCTTTTTGCGCCTGATTGGGTCAGGAATATTCTTTATAAATTAGGGATGACCGAAGGCCAGGCCATTGAAAGCCGGATGATTTCCAACGCGATTGAAAAAGCCCAGAAAAGGATGGAAGCCCATAATTTTGATATCAGAAAACACCTGCTGGAATACGACCAGGTGATGAACGAACAACGTAAAATAATTTACGGCCAGCGCCAGCAGGTTCTTAAAGGCGAAAAACTTAAAGAGATGGTGACGGAAATGATTGAAGAACGGGTTTTTAATACGGTTGATACTTTTCTGCCTAAAGGAGCGGGGCAGAAAGAATGGAATTACGCCGGGCTGGCTGAATTTGTCCAGCGGAAATTTGCCCTGAATTTTGCGGAGGCAGAAATAAAAGACAAGCCGGTTAGCGAAATAGAAACAATTATTCTTAATAAAGTAAAGGCGCAGTATGAAGAACGCGAAAACCGTCTCACGCCTGATTATATGCGTAAACTGGAACGGTATATCCTGCTTGATAAAATTGATGAAACATGGAAAGAGCATCTTTATGCGATGGACCACTTGAAAAGCGGGGTTGGTTTGCGCGGCTATGCCCAGGTGGACCCGAAAATAGAATATAAACGGGAAGGTTACCGTTTATTTGACCGGTTGATTGAGTCAATCAAAGACGAAGTGACCGGTCTGATTTTCAAGGTTAAATTTGATGAGGCAACCGAAGCCCAGTTAAAGGATATCTGGCAGCCGACCGAGTTTAGTCACCAGGAAATCGGCAGTTTTGAAGGAATGGAACGCCGGGATGCAGCGGCCGGTTCGTCTCGCTCTCCTGGCCGAGCGGGTGGTCCGGCGCAGCCGGCCATAGAAAAATCTAAACCGGTTAAAAGTGTTTCCAAGGTGGGGCGAAACGACCCTTGTCCGTGCGGAAGCGGGAAGAAGTATAAAAAATGTTGCGGGGTGGGTGGATAAATACACTTGTGAATAATTACGGAGGTTCTTAAATGATTAAAGTTGGATTGATTGGTTACGGTTACTGGGGTCCGAATATTTTAAGAAACTTGGTGGAGCACCAACTGGCCGAAGTCGTTTGCAGTGATCTTGATAAACACAAATTAGAAAAACTTCGGGCGCGTTATCCGGCCGTCGTTACAACCACCCAGGTTGATTCGCTTTTTAAAGATAAAAGTATCAGCGCTATTTTAATTGCCACGCCGATTTCTACCCATTTTTCGCTGGCTAAAAAAGCCCTGGAGCAGGGCAAACACGTTTTTGTAGAAAAACCGCTGACCGCTTCGGCTAAAGAAGCCGAAAGTTTGGTTAAACTCGCGAAAAAACAGCAACGGGTTTTGATGGTCGGACACACCTTTGAATATTCCCCGCCGGTTTTAAAAATAAAGGAGATGATTGATAAAAATGAACTGGGGAAAATCTATTTTGTTTCTTCCACCCGGGTTAACCTGGGGTTGCATCAGAAGGACGTCAGCGTTATCTGGGATCTGGCGCCGCATGATTTTTCCGTAATATTTTTCCTGTTAAACGAAGCGCCGGTGAGTGTTCAGGCCATCGGGCGTGATTGTATCAAAAAAGGCATTCCGGATGTGGCTTTTATTGATATGAAATTCCCTTCGGGGATTATTGCCCATATGGAACTTTCCTGGCTCGCTCCGAGCAAGATACGTAATACCACCATCGTTGGTTCAAAAAAAATGCTGGTTTACGATGATACCCAGATTGTCGAAAAAATTAAATTGTTTGACCACGGGGTGGATTTCAAAGATCCGGAAAGTTTCGGCGAATACCAACTTTCTTACCGGACCGGCGATATTATTTCTCCCAAACTGGCTACGGCTGAGCCGTTACGGACCGAACTAATTCATTTTATTGAATGTATTAAAACCGGCCGGCGGCCGCGGACCGATGGCGCGTCCGGTTTGCGGGTGGTTCAGGCGCTGGAAATGGCCGAACAATCGTTGCGCCAGCAGGGGAAATTAATAAAAATGAAACCGTTAAATCCCACTTGAGCGGGATAACGGGCTCACCCTGAGTTCCGCTAAAGCGGGACAAAAGGTCTAACTCGCGTTATTCATAAATTCGGGTCAACGACTACCGAGGTTTTTGGTAGACAACGCAATTCCCGCCGGAGGTGGGTCTGCCTCAGGCACGATAATGCGTTGACAGAGTGTCTCTATGGACCAAAAAGAAAACCAGTCCCGTTCCGATAGAAATATAGAAGAGGATTTCATCGGTAAATGCAGCGGTTTGCATTGCCATCTATTCGGGGTGGTGGAAAAAATTCCAGAATCAAAGATTAAATACGCCCTGCAGGAACTCGTCGTTCACCTGCCTTATTCTGTTTTCAGCGTTCTGATTAGTTTTATTATCCTTCTGGTGATTACCTTTTTAAATCAAATAGAACATTTAAAAGACGCCTTTCACGTTTTTCATCCGGTTCACTTATTATTAAGCACGACGGCTACGACCGCGATGTTCTGGCGGTTTGATAAGGGGTTAATCAAGGCAATTTTTATCGGGAGTATCGGCAGCGTCGGTATCTGTAGTTTCAGCGATATCTTAGTGCCTTATTTCGGCGGGTTGGTTTTTGTTAAGGATATGCAATTACATCTCTGTTTTATTGAAGACCCGTTTATTATCTGGCCGTTTGTCGCGGTTGGTATCGTAACGGGATTATTAGCCGGGGAATACCTGAAGCACAGCACCATTTTTTCACATTCAGCCCATGTTCTAATCAGCACGTTTACCTCGGTGATTTATATGGCCACTTTCGGATTAGGGGACTGGATCCCGTATCTCGGCTGGATATTTGTAGTAACGATTATCGCCGTGATGTTACCCTGCTGTATCAGCGATATTATTTTTCCGTTATTGTTTATCAGGCGGAGACAAGAGGTTAGTGCTGCCTGCGCCCCGCCTGGTGGGACTTTGGCCGGCCGGCCCGACAATACTGGAGTTAAATAATAACTATTTTGCAATTCTCAAAGATACCGCTAATCTTTTCCGGTCAAATTGATGGAATAAAATCTTACCCGTCGTCCCCGTCTCATCGGGGGGCAAGTAAGGACGGAGTAATTCTGTTAAACTTTGCGCCGTATAAATTCGTAAATGATAAGGACTCGGCAACTGGTTTTCTTTGGGAACGGTAATAATCAGTTTACCGTCCGGTTTTAAAATCCGAACGGCTTCTTTCAATACCCGGTGTTCAGATTCAACGTGTTCCAGGACCTGTCCCAGATAAACCGTATCAAAGAGATTATTTTTCAACGGGATCTGATGGACATCACCAGTAAGAAAATTCAGCGGTTCGGCTTCGCAGTTCGGCCCTGAGATCACTGCCGAAGGGCTCACCGCCCCGAGCCTGCCGAGGGGTTGTTTAAATCCCAATCTGATTTTTTCATTGTGGGCAAACTTAATCGCGGTTCCGGAGGCATCCACCCCGACGGCCGGGCGGTTTGAGGAGGCGTAATAAAGTCCCGCACAGGCACCCAGTCCGCAACCCAGGTCGGCGAAAAACCCTTCAGATATAGAAACTACTCCGCGGTGATATCCGCGGGACGGCCAGGATTTTAACGCCAATCTCGGTAATAAATAACTCAGCCATTGATACCGCCGCCGTCTGAACCAGCTTTTGTGTCTGAACTTCCGGCCGGCGGTTATTTCAGTTGACCAAAAATCATCATAGACCTGATCGGCTTTATTCATACTTTAAATCTGGCGAGGCGGCCGGCCTGCCGAAGCGCTTCGTCTCCAAAGATTTGGACGCCGTCGTTCAAAGCACTATGGCGTCGGACGAGCGTCAGTGACCTCAGCGGTAATTATTTAGCCAAACCGAACCCCGCCTCGGCAGGGTTCGTTGTCTACCAATGTTTCGTCTGCTTCAGATTAAATTTGTAGGCACGGTTTTAACCGTGCGTCTTGTCGGAGCACCCCGAAAGCATTCGGGGTGCCTACAAAGATAACGGGCCGATAATTAATCCCGCCGCGGCGGGATTTATTCGGCTAAATAATCACGGTTTTTGAAACACCATCTTAATCGTATCGCCCCATCTTAAAATATCAAGGACCATGCTAAACGGTGTTAATAAATATTTAAAAAGACTAACCTGTGAAAATTTAATTGATTGAATCAGGATACCTAATGGTCGCTTCCATCCTGGAAAGGACTGATTCTGATATTCTTCAGCCCAGCGTTGGATACTTTCGCGCAGTCCTTTGGTGCCGGAATCATAAGTTATCATTCGTATTTTAAAACCGAGATTGCCGGCTAGTTGTTTTAGGCCTGTTTCGTTAAAGAGATTAAGATGCCTGGGGGTATCCAGATGATACCAGCATTCCCGGAAAAACGTAAAATTAAAACTGCGCGTGTTGGGTGTAATAATAATTACCTGCCCGCCCGGTTTTAAAATACGTTTTATTTCAGCCAGTGCTTCCCGGGGATTAGGGAGATGTTCCAGAACATGCCGGAGACGGATAATCTCAAAAGTGTTAGCCGGGAAACGCGCTTCAAATATCGTTCCGCAGAAAACATCCAATCCTTCAGCCCGGGCGCGTTCGGAAGCCGTCCGGTCAATTTCCACTCCGGCGACTTTCCAGCCGATTTGCCTGAAAGCGCGTAAGTCAGAGCCGGCCCCACATCCAATGTCCAATAGATAAGGCGATTTTGACAGTTTAGGATTATCCCACTGAAGTTCTTTAAGTAATCTTTTTATTTTACTGCGGCTGATGGTTGATTTTGGTTTTTGATAAGGGCGGTAATCGGATGGATAGCACTCATTTAATTGGTGCGATACCTCGGACGGGTTCACGAAAACCAGTCCGCAGACTACGCACCGCTTCAGTGTATAGCGGTAATCGGAATTACCGGTGTAGTCTTTGGTTTTAAATAAAATTTCGGTTTCGGTTGATTTACAAACAACGCAGGTCATAATTTTATTATATCAAATTGTTTCGTTGATTGACAAAGAATAAATTTATGGTAAAATTTATGATATAAATTTTATGAGGGAACAAATAAAACTAAATAAGATTAAACATGGATAACGAGTTGCGCAAAAAATATCAACGTTTGATAGAAATTATTAAAGAATTGGAATCCGTCGTGGTCGCTTATTCCGGCGGGCTGGATAGCACTCTGGTGGCTTTTTTAACCGGGCGGGCGCTGGGTTCAAAGGCCTTAGCCGTAACCGCCACATCAGAAACCTATACCCCGGCCGAGTTGGTTGAAGCAACTGAATTAGCCAACCGGTTTGGTTTTTCACATCAGGTTATCAGTACACACGAACTGGACTGCGTTGATTTTTCCAGCAACCCGACCAACCGTTGTTACTACTGCAAGCAGGAGTTATTCAAGAAACTCAGGGAGATTGCCGATAAGAACAATATCAGAAATGTCGTTGACGGCACGACCTTGAGTGATGCGAATGACTATCGGCCCGGCCGGCAGGCAGCTTTGGAACTGGGTGTGCGCAGTCCTTTACGGGAAGCCGGTATCGGTAAAGAAGAAGTCAGGATTATTTCCCGGTCACTGGAAATTCCTAACTGGGATAAACCGGCCGGTGCGTGTCTGGCTTCGCGTTTTCCGTATGGAGAAAAGATTACGGAAGATAAGTTGAACCGGGTGGCTCAAGCAGAAATCTTTTTGAAAAACCTCGGGTTCCGGATTATTCGGGTCAGGCATCATCAGGATATTGCCCGGATTGAGGTCGGTTCCGATGAAATCACCAGGTT
>CAKKQI010000105.1 GCA_919901895.1 Candidatus Brocadiaceae bacterium
TTCGCCTTTCGGTAAACTCAAGGGCTGAGCCTGCCGAAGCCTCACCACCCCGTCCACCTTAGGCGGATTAGGCTGATTACCGAAGGACGGTGCGAGGCTGGGGAGGCAAATCCCGCCTTTGGCGATTCGGAATTCGTAACTCAACTCTTTCCGCCATAGGCGGATCGCCTTTGGCGATAGAGTTGATTCTGAATTCGGTCGCTAATCCAGCGACCGCCCGCTGAAATAGCGGGCGGAATCAAAACTAAAGTTTTAAGTTACACGAAATCACTTTACGCGTCGTATTATTTTATATGTCCTTTATGTTTTTGTTTGTAATAAGAAGACTCTTGCGAATTATCCATAAATTTTTTCATCTCTTCCTCAGTGCAGAAGTATAATGTTTCCCCTTCGTATTCCATTTTTGACTGAAAAGCAGAAAGTTTCATCTCCATCCCTTCCCAGGCGCAAACGGCAAAATCATCTTTTTTTAAATCGCCCATTTTATCTTTTAGATCTTTCGGTTCTCCGGTTTGGCCGGATTCCAAAAATTTCTCCAGCGCCCCCTGGATCTGGCTTTCCGCATCAACCAGAAAATTACCGGAGGTAACGACAATTTCGTCTTCCTGCACCCCTTCCCTGACCTCATGATATCGCTGCATTCCGCGGTGAAAAGGAAGCCCTTTTTCCTCGCTTGAAACAAAATCTTTATGATAGAGCCATTGGGCGCCCAGAGCGACCGTTCTCGGATTAAGTTGCCCTTTCCCCTGATCAACAAAAACAATGTTTCTTTTGCCGGTATAAATAACCGCACTTTCCGGAATACTTAAAATGTTTTCTTTGGCTATTTTTATCTGGGCTCGGGCATACATCTCAGGCCGAAGTTTTAGTTCCAGATTGGGAATCGTAATTCTCACCCGCAAAGTCCGTGTTTCAGGGTTAACAAAAGGATAGGCATATTCAATCTTGCAGGTAAAAGATTCACCAGGAAAAGATTTCGTGGTCACTTCCGACGTCAAAGAAGGGCTGTACCTGATTAAGGGCATCTGACAACCCTTAATAGAACATAACCCGGGGTCATTCTGTTTTATCTCCGGATGCATCGGACATTGATAATAATCATCCTCATACGGCTCCATCAACAGAGGAATATCCGATTCGTAAATATCAGCATAGAGCCAGACGTTAGACAGGTCGGCAATTTCAAAAAGAACGTCTCCTTCCTTGACATACATCCCTTCAATCACATTTTTCTTAATAACCGTCCCGCCCTGCGTCGTATAAATAGTAAAATGGTCGGTTACCTTACGGTTTTTTTCCAACTCAACCACCTGCTCCTCGGTAATACCCCAGAGCAGGAGACGTCTTTTGGTTGATTCAACCAATTCTTCAGCCGGCTTAACGGTTTCCTGGAACTGGCCTGATTTAATTACTTTAAAAGTATCAAGAGTGAGAAGATATTCTTTCTGGGCCGAAACCAATTGCGGACTGTAAAGCCAGACCAGGGCATGATTGGACTGGATGGTCGCACCGGTAAAATTAACGTGAAGTTTGTCAATCCGGCCGTCGATCCGCGCGCTGACCTGATATAAAGACCGTTCATCATAATCTATTTTACCCACCGCCTCAACCACTTTGACCAAGTCGCGCCGTTTGATTTTTTCCATCCGGATACCGCCAATCTGGATCTGCCGCTCGGAAAGGGTGATACCGGCCGAGATGTCTTCTTCCCGTCCGGCCTCTCTTTTAACCAGACTCATCCCGCAGATGGGGCAATCGCCCGGACCCTGCAACCGGATGGCCGGATGCATTGCACAGGTGTAATAAAAACCGGCTTCCAGTGCCTTAGGCGAACCAAAGACCCAATCCCATCCGACGCTAAATATTATTCTTGCCGGCGGCACAAAAATAATCAATCCGGAAGCAATCAAAATAACGGCCCCGATAATAATAAAACGGGATTTAACCATAATGGAATCAGCTCCTTTTTTAACCCCCACACCAAAAAGATTTTGGTGTGGGGGTTAATGAAAGTTTAGACAGAACCCTCTTTCATTTAATATACTTCTCCGGATTCTTCTTAAAGGTTTCTTGACAACCGCCGCAACAGAAATAATACCTTTTACCTTGATACTCCAATAATGAAGAACTCCTCATCAGGGTAAATTCGTTCTGGGGCATGACCGCGCATTTGACTTTCTGACCCAATTCCGATGTGGTCGGAGCCGGTTGCGAATCAGGAATATTCGCCTTGGTCTCCGGCGCAGTTGTCTCAGGACCGCATCTTTCTCCAGCCGAATGCTTGCCTGTCCGAACAGATTGCGTATCTGTGTTACAACCTGAAAACAATCCTGTTAATATTAATCCGATTATTAATATCTTACTCATTATTCCCTCCTATAAATGATTACACAGATTTGAGCAAAAAATTACACAGATAAAAAACTGTTTCCCTATAATCTGTGTAATCTATCTTCCGCCTGAGACAGATCCGTCCCCGCCTTGGCGGGGCGGATAAAAATCAGTGTAATCTGTTGTTGTCAATCCGTCACTTCTTCCACCGGGAAGGCGCAGCAGAATTCTAATTCGGCTAAGGCCTTTTTATAGCCCACCTGGGCTTGATAAAATCCGAGTTTCAGCTCCAGTAAGAGCCGGACGCTGTCCAATAAATTCAGGAAATCCGACTGGCCGGTCTGGTAGGCCACCTGACTGGTCGCCAGCGATTGTTCGGCCTGGGGCAGCAGGGTTTTTTCGTAGAGTTCCATCGTCCGCCAGGCCGTCGTCACCTTAACATAGATTTCTTTTATCTCCAACGCGGTTTTATTAATCAGCGCCTGATAGTTTTGTTCGCTGGCCCGCTGGCTGGCTTCAGTCTCACGCACGGCCGAACGGTATTTACCCCGCCAGAGCGGCAGGTTAATACCCACCCCGCCGGCCCATTCTTTATCACGCACACCGTTGCTAATATTATTATATTCACCCGAAATAACAAAATCCGGATAGAATTGTTTCTGGGCCAGCCCGACGCGGGTGCGTTCTAACTGGATTTCGCGCTCGGCTATTTTGATTTCCGGAGAATACTGAACGGCTAACTCGGTCAGGCGCTTCTGGGTCAGTTTAAGCGGCAGTGGAATAAATGGCCCCGGCTCACCTAACGGGGCCTCGGACGGACGGTTGAGATGCCGGTTCAGCGCCGCCCGGGCCGTGGTTTTCATCTGCTCCAGAGTTATAATATCATTGGTCAGACGCGCCAACTCAATCTGGGTTTTTAAAACATCGGACTGGGTTACCTTACCCGTCGCATATTGTAACTGGGCAATCTTCTCAATATTAGCAAGGATCTCTTTAACTTCACGATTAATTTGCAGGGACTGGTTAATCAGGAATAAATCATAATAAGCGATTTTAGTCTGGGCAACCAAACGCCATTTTTCCTGTAAAACTTCTTGTTCCGCCACACCGGTTTCTATTTCGGCGACCTGGCCGGCCAGTTCTAACTTACCGAACCAGTGAAATTTCTTAGATAACATCGCGCCGGTCTTGGTCTGGTCCGGTTCGGTAACCTGTCTGGTTTGAAGCATCGGGTCCTCTAAAGTACGCGCCTGCCGGGGCCGTTCCTGCACCGATTTCCAACGTTCACCCGCCGATTGTAAGGTCGGATTACGCCTCTGTGCAATATTAAGCACATCAGTCATCAATAAAGGCGATTCGGTTAAAAGCCATTCCTCATCGGGATCAGAATCCGTCCCGATCCTATCGGGGTTGGGATTGGCTTCGTCCGGAATCATGGCCGGAGGAAAAACGACTTCACCTACCTGAAACGCCGGCGTTTGAACACAGGCCAATAATAAGAATGGTAAGATTAAATAAAATAGTTGCTTCACTTAATCCTCTAAATAATTCTTTGGTAAATTTAATGTCAATGGCCGGAATGACCTCGATGCGGTCTATCTCCATTGTCATCAGTGGCAGTACAAGAAATACCGCTAAAGGTCGTGCCACCTAATAATAACAAACCGAATATAACAATCCAGCATTTTCTCATATTTTACCTTCCTCTCCCCTCCGCAGCAACTACTGCGGAGGACGGGCTGTCATCATTAAACCACTCAGTAAAGAAACAACTGATAATCTTAGGCATTATTATCAGATAGTATTCTTATTTTTTCCCCGCTGGGGACGGAACAAAGTTTATCACGCTATTAGCGGGGCTGTCGCTTCTCCAAATTCATGCCGCATATCGGACATTTACCTGCTTTCTCTGAAGTCACATCGGAATGCATCGGACAAACCCACAGGTCTTTTGCTGAAGTGGTTTTATCTATAAGA